>JBAWHI010000078.1:0-17423 GCA_049593675.1 Nocardioides sp. | reverse complement strand
CAGGAGGACCCGTGGCAGCACTTCGCCCGCACCCACCAGATCGGTCAGATCGTGCCGGGCAAGGTCACCAAGCTGGTGCCGTTCGGTGCGTTCGTCCGCGTCGAGGAGGGCATCGAGGGCCTGGTACACATCTCGGAGCTCGCCGAGCGTCACGTCGAGATCCCGGAGCAGGTCGTCCAGGTCAACGACGACGTCATGGTCAAGATCATCGACATCGACCTCGAGCGTCGCCGGATCTCGCTGTCGCTCAAGCAGGCCAACGAGACCGCTGCCGCGACCGACGTCGAGGAGTTCGACCCGACGCTGTACGGCATGACCGCCACCTACGACGAGCAGGGCAACTACGTCTACCCCGAGGGCTTCGACCCCGAGACGGGCGAGTGGCTCGAGGGCTTCGACGAGCAGCGCGGCGTCTGGGAGGACCAGTACGCCAAGGCGCACGCCCGCTGGGAGGCGCACGTCAAGCAGCAGGCCGAGGCCGCCAAGGCCGAGGTCGAGGCCGGCGAGGCCACGTCGTACTCCAGCGGTGCCGGCACCGAGGACGCCGGCGAGGCCACCGACGCCGGGGGCGGCTCGCTCGCCTCCGACGAGGCGCTCCAGGCTCTTCGCGAGAAGCTGACCGGCGGCGGCAACTAGTCGCTGATCACCGTCTGAGACCGACGGCCCGCCCGAGTATCTCGGGCGGGCCGTCGGCCATTTCATCGGTGGGGAGTGGTGCTCAGCGCACGCTCGGTGGCAGGAAGCGCGGGTCCTGCAGGTGCGAGACCGGCGGCCGCTGGGGCCCCCGGCCGTCTCGGGTGACGACCCGTGCGGTCGCCACGGTCAGCGCGATCACGATCAGCGCGAGAATCATCAGGTAGGTCATGGCAGTAATCCTGCGCCAGTTGTGATCCTGCCACGAGTGGCAGAAAAGCCAGTGTCCGTTGATTTTCTGCCACTCGTGAGGCAGGCTGTCCGGATGATGCAGAAGGTGGCGGTCGTGGTGCAGGACGGGGCGGAGCCGTTCGGCCTCGGCTCCCTCGTGGAGGTGTGGGGCGAGCCCGCGCACCCCGAGGACGGCACCCCCGTCTTCGACTTCCAGGTCTGCACGCCCCGGCCGGGCCGGGTGCGGGGGCGCTCCGACTTCGACCTCCACGTGGAGCGCGGGCTCGAGGCCACCCAGGACGCCGACCTGGTCTGCCTGAGCCCCAAGTTCGGCTTCCTGGACAGCGACCCGGCGGTGCTGGAGGCCGTGCGGGCGGCGTACGACCGCGGCGCGATCATCTACGCGCACTGCTCCGGCGTCTTCGAGCTCGGCGCCGCCGGTCTGCTCGACGGTCGCGAGTGCACCACCCACTGGCGCTACACCGACCTGCTCGCCGCGACCTATCCCGAGGCGCGGGTCTGCCCGGACGTGCTCTACTGCCACGACGGCACCGTGCTCACCGGGGCCGGCTCCGCGGCCGGGATCGACGCGTCCCTGCACCTGGTGCGCCAGCAGTTCGGCGCCAAGGTCGCGGCGACGACCGCGCGCCGGATCGTGGTCCCGCCGCACCGCGACGGCGGGCAGGCCCAGTTCATCGCCCGTGCGGTCCCCGACTGTGACGCCGAGACGCTCGGTCCACTGCTCCAGTGGATCGTGGAGAACCTCGGTGCCGACCTCGGCGTCGAGGCGCTCGCCCGGCGCAGCCACATGTCCGAGCGGACCTTCGCGCGCCGCTTCCGTGCCGAGACCGGCACCACCCCGCACTCGTGGGTGACCCGCCAGCGGGTGCAGGCCGCCGAGGAGCTGCTCGAGCGCACCGACCACTCCATCGACTGGATCGCCGACGAGGTCGGGTTCGGCAACGCCGCGACGCTGCGCCACCACTTCGCCCGCGTGCGCGGCCTGAGCCCGCAGCAGTACCGGCGCCGGTTCGCCGGTTGATCGCCCGCATCGCCGCACTGACGGCGCTGGCGGCGCTGGTCCTGACGCTTCCGGCCTGCGCCGGCGCAGGACCTGACCCGGGGCCGGTGTCGGAGTCGGGGTTGGAGCCGGGCGGGGAGCCGGCCCGGGTGCTGCTGGTGGGCGACTCGGTGACCCAGGGGTCGGCGGGGGACTGGACCTGGCGCTACCGGCTCTGGCAGCACCTGGAGGCCTCCGGTGCGGAGGTCGACCTCGTGGGCCCCGCGGACCAGGTGGCCGGTGCGACGGCGGGGGACCCGGACCTCGGCTACGCCGACCCGGACTTCGACCGGGACCACGCCAGTCGATGGGGTCGCTCCTTCGCGGGCACCGACTGGTCGATCGGCGAGCTGGTCGAGGCCCACGACCCGGACGTCGTGGTCGAGCTGCTCGGCATCAACGACGTCCTCGGGCTCCGAGCCACGGCGCAGGAGCTGGTCGAGCGGGCCCGCACGTTCGTCGCGGACGCCCGGGCTGCCGACCCCCAGCTCGACATCGTGCTCGCCGAGCTGCCCCAGACCTGGTTCGACGAGGTGTCGGCCTACGACCAGGCGCTGGGCGACCTTGCCGAGGAGCTCGCCACCGACGGCTCGGACGTCGTCGTGGCCCGCCCGGCGGAGGCGTTCGTGCGCGATGTGGACACCTACGACCCGGTGCATCCCTCGCCGAGCGGCGAGGTGAAGATCGCCGCAGGGGTGGCGGATGCGCTCGCGCGGCTCGACATCGGCGAGGCCTACCCCCGCCCGCTCCCGGACGCCGAGCCGGTGCCGACCCGGCCCGCGGAGCTCACGGCGGTGACGGCCCCCGGCGCCGCCCGGCTGAGCTGGCGGCCCCCGCCGGGAGGCTGGACGGCGTACGTCTGGCGCCGCAACGCCACCCAGGACGAGGACTGGCTCCGGCTGCCGGTCGGCATCACCGACACCGAGTGGACGTCGGCAGGACTGATCGGCGGCGACACCTACGAGTTCCGGCTCCAGATGGCCAAGGGCACTTCGGAGTCGGAGATCTTCTCGAACGTGGTCTCCGTGGTGCCGGGCGCACCCGAGCCGGCGGGCGCCCCCTAGCCTGGGCACATGCGAGTCGGACTGACCGGAGGCATCGCCTCGGGCAAGAGCACGGTGTCGGCGATCCTGGCCGAGCTGGGCGCGGTGATCATCGACGGCGACCTCCTGGCCCGCGAGGTGGTCGAGAGGGGCACGCCGGGGCTGGAGCGGGTGGTGGACGAGTTCGGGCCCGAGATCCTCACCCCCGACGGCGACCTGGACCGAGCGAGGCTGGGGCAGATCGTCTTCAACGACGAGGCGAGACGCACCAGTCTCGAGGCGATCGTGCACCCCCTGGTCTTCGAGCGGTACGCCGAGCTCGAGGCATCGGCTCCGGAGGACGGGCTGGTCGTCCACGACATCCCGCTGCTCGCCGAGTCCGGCCGCGCCGACACCTTCGACGCGGTGATCGTCGTCGAGGCGCCCGGCGAGGTGCAGATCGAACGGATGCTCCGCGACCGCGGCTGGACCCGCACCGACGCCGAGTCGCGGATCGCCGCCCAGGCGAGCCACGAGCAGCGCCGGGCGATCGCCACCCACCTGATCAGCAACACCGGCTCGCTCGCGGACCTGCGCGCGCGCGTCGAGGAGGTCCACCGGGAGCTGCTCGAGCGGGTGCTGGCGGGGGGATGAATCCCCGGCTGACCGGTGACTCCTGACGTTGTCAGGCGTTGCAACCCCAGACAACGTCAGGGATCCCCGGGCGACCGGGGATTCATCCACGGCGCCAGAAATGGTCTCGACCCGCCTGGCACGATGCGCCGGCGGGTCGAGCGTCCGGGAGTGACGTCAGGCCGCGAGGTCCGGGTCGCCCAGGCGGCGGAGCTTCTGCAGTGCCTCCCGCTCGAGCTGGCGGACCCGCTCGGCCGAGATGCCGTGCTTGGCCCCGATGTCGGCGAGCTTGTGCTGGCGGCCGTCGACCAGGCCGTAGCGGGAGCGGATGATGTCGGCGGCGCGCTCGTCGAGCTGGCCGACCAGCGCGTTCAGGCGCTCGCGCGACTCGACGTCGAGGACCGTGAGGTCCGGCCCCGGCGCGGTCTCCTGGGCCATCAGGTCACCCAGCGAGGTGTCGCCGTCCTCGTCGACGGGGGAGTCCAGCGAGACGTGCTCGCGGCCCCAGGACATCAGGTCGAGGACCCGGTCGACGTCCATGCCGAGCTCGGCGGCGATCTCCTGGGGCTCGGGGGCCCGGCCGAGCTGACGCTCCAGGGTACGGCGGGCGCCGCCGACCTGGTTCAGCTCCTCGACGACGTGGACGGGCAGGCGTACGACGCGGGCCTGCTGGGCGATGCCGCGGGTGATCGCCTGGCGCACCCACCAGGTGGCGTAGGTGGAGAACTTGTAGCCCTTGGCGTAGTCGAACTTCTCGACCGCGCGGATCAGGCCGGTGTTGCCCTCCTGGATCAGATCCAGCATCGGCAGCTGGGCCCGGCCGTACTTGCGCGCGATCGAGACGACCAGGCGCAGGTTGGCGGTGATGAACGTGTCGATGGCCTTCTGGCCCTCCTCGGCCAGCCACTCGAGCTCCTCTTGCGAGGCCGACATCGGGGCGCCGCCCTTGCGGCGGCCGACCCGGCCCTCCGCGAGCAGGTGCTCGGCCATCAGGCCCGCCTCGATCGTCTTCGAGAGCTCCACCTCGGTGACGGCGTCCAGGAGGGGGTTGCGGGCGATCTCGTCGAGGTAGAGGCCGACGCTGTCGCGGCCCTCGATCTCGCGTGCGCCGGCGGATGCAGTACGTGTTGCCATGGGACGCCCTCCTCAACCATAAAGTGACGACGCCGCTGCGTCCCCACACGTGCTGTACAACGTCCACGGTGACCGGCGGATTCCCGAAGCAAACGTTCGGTGTCCCACCGTGTGGACCTGTCACCGAGAACGACGTACGTGAGGGCCGCCGAGTTGCCTCTGGGCCGAACTCTCAGAAAGTTCTCAGGACCGCCCGCCTGGGGAGGTCTCGGCCAGGCCCATCCGGTCCAGCATCCAGGCGAGTGAGAAGGCCCGGTCGTGCCAGGACTTGTAGCGACCCGAGACGCCACCGTGGCCGGCGGCCATCTCGGTGCGGAGCAGGAAGTCTCGGCGCCCCACCGCGGTCGCTCGCAGCCGGGCCACCCATTTGGCCGGCTCGACGTAGAGGACCCGGGTGTCGTTGAGCGACGTCTCGGCCAGGATCGGCGGATAGTCGAGGGCAGCGACGTTGTCGTAGGGCGCGTAGGAGGCCAGGTAGTCGTAGGCCTCCGGATCGGCCTCCGGGTTGCCCCACTCGTCGTACTCGGTCACAGTCAGCGGCAGCGATGCGTCGAGCATCGAGGTGAGGGCGTCCACGAACGGGACGCCCGCGACGATCCCCGCGAACAGGTCGGGGGCCTGGTTCGCGATCGCGCCCATCAGCAGCCCGCCCGCGCTGGCACCCTCGGCGAGCAGCGTCTCGGGTGTCGTCCAGCCGCTGTCCACGAGGTGTCGACCGGCGGCGATGAAGTCGGAGAAGGTGTTCTGCTTCGACGAGAGCTTGCCGCCGTCGTACCACCGCCGCCCCATCTCGCCGCCCCCACGCACGTGCGCGATCGCGAACGCCGCACCGCGGTCGAGCAGCGAGAGCCGCGCGATCGAGAAGTACGGGTCCATCGAGGCCTCGTAGGCGCCGTAGCCGTAGAGCAGCAGCGGGACCGGGCCGGTCCTGCCCTTCCTCGCCACCAGCGAGATCGGCACCTGCTCGCCGTCGGGAGCGGTCGCCCACAAGCGGTGCTCCTCGTAGTCGTCGGGGTCGTAGCCGCCGAGCACCGGCGCACGGCGCAGCAGGGTCAGCTCACGCGTGCGGACGTCGTAGTCGTAGACGGAGGCCGGGACGGCCATCGTGGTGTAGCCCAGGCGTACGACGGGCTGGTGGAAGCCCGGGTTGCCGGCCGAGCCGACCGTGTAGACCTCGTGGTCGAACTCGACGAGGTAGTCGTCCTCGACCCCGGACTCGCCGAGCTCGAGGATCCGCAGCTGGGTGAGGCCGTCGCTGCGCTGGTGGACCACCAGGTGACCGGCGAAGGCGTCCACGTCCTCCAGGCGTACGGCGGGGTCGTGCGCGATCAGCGGCACCCAGTCCTCCGGGGCGGTCGGTGCCACGGGCGCGGAGGCCAGCTCGAAGTCGGCGCCGGTGTGGTTGTGCATCACCAGGAACCGGTCCTGGCCGGCGATGACGGCGTGGTCGAGGGAGTACTCCAGTCCCTCCCGGCGCGCGGAGAAGGTCCGCAGCCCCAGCTCGGGTGCGTCCAGGTCCAGGAAGCGGTACTCGGAGGTGGTCTTGGAGCCGCTCGCGACCACGATGAACCGGTCGCTGCGGGTGCGTCCGACGCCGACCCAGAAGCGGCCGTCCTCCTCGTGGTGGATCAGCTCGTCGTCGGCCTGCCGGGTGCCGAGCCGGTGTCGCCAGATCTTGTCGGCGCGCCACGTCTCGTCGACGGTCGTGTAGTAGAACGCGTCGCCGTCGCGCTCCCAGGTCGCACCGCCCAGGACGCCGGTGATCTCGTCGGCGCGCAGGTCGTCGGTGGCCAGGTCGAGGACCCGGATCGTGTAGCGCTCGTCCCCGACGACGTCGGTGGCGTAGGCCAGCAGGGTGCCGTCCGGGCTGATCGAGGAGCCACCCAGCGAGAAGAACTCGTGCCCGTCCGCGAGGGCGTCGAGGTCGAGGAGCACCTGCTCGCCGGGCAGGGCGGGCTGGTCGGGTGCGGTGTCGTCGGCGGGGCGCGGCGGCGACCAGTCGTCCGGGTCTGCGACCGGGACCCGGCAGCTCGCGCCGTACTCCTTGCCGGCGAAGGACCGTCCGTAGTACCAGTAGCCGCGGTTGCGCGTCGGGACGGACAGGTCGGTCTCGCGGGTGCGGGCCTTGATCTCGTCGAAGATCTGCTGGCGCAGGCCGGCGAGGTGCTCGGTGCGGGCCCGGGTGTAGTCGTTCTCGGCCTCGAGATAGGCCGTCACGTCGGGTGACTCCTTGTCACGCAGCCACTCGTAGTCGTCGGTGCGGGTGTGGCCGTGGATCTCGGAGCTGACGGGGCGCTTCTCGGCGACGGGCGGCTGCATGTCGGCGACCCTAGCGGCGTGGCGGAGCCCTCCGACCGCCCCGGTCGCACGATGATGCGCTGGTGCGCCCTCCACACAAGCCCGTCGCGGCGGCCGCGTCCGCCGCCCTGGCCATCCTCCTCACGGCCTGCTCGGTGAGCGTCGGCTCCGGCGGCGGCTACGACCCCGACGACGTCGCCGAGCGGGTCCAGGAGGCACAGGAGGAGGCGACCCCGGACCTCGAGGTCACCGACCCGAGCTGTCCGGACGACGGCGAGCCCGCGGAGGGCGACGCGATCGAGTGCACGGTCACGATCGCGGGCGTCGAGGCGCCGTACACCGTGACCTTCACGTCGGTCGACGACGATGGCGCCCGCTTCGACATCGCACCGGCACAGGCGATCGTCTCGACGGAGAAGGCGGTGGCCGCCATCGCCGCCGAGCTCGACAAGCAGGGGGTCGCGGGGGTCGAGGTCGACTGCGGTGAGGCTGCGGTGCTCGTCCAGGAGCCCGCGACGACCTTCACCTGCGCCCTGACCCGGGGCGTCCGGTCCTCGGAGCTGACCGTCACGATCAACGACGTCGACGGGAACATCAGCTTCTAGCCGCGGCGCCGCTCCCGGAAGCTCCACAGGTCTGGACCGGATCCTGTGGAGTGTGCACTCCTGTTGTGGATGAACCGCCCCTTGCTGTGGACGAACCTGTGGGTTTCCGGGGACCCCTTGCGGGGGCCGATCCGGGACCCGTAGAACTCTGCCTACCGAGACCGCCGCAGGGCGGGGTCGGGGATCAGGCAGGAGCAAGGATCCGCACCGCGACGCAGCTCGCGGCGTCGTCCCGGTGGCGGGGGCGGCGAGATCGGCGCTCTCGTCTGATGGACCGGGCGCCACCGTTTCCGGTCGAAGCCGAGAGGCCCCTGGTGCTCATACCGCCGGGGGCCTCTCGCCCATTTCCGGCGGGGCCGACTCCGGGTCGCGGTCCGGGTCCGGGT
The DNA here is from genome assembly GCA_049593675.1 of Nocardioides sp. GTDB lineage: Bacteria > Actinomycetota > Actinomycetes > Propionibacteriales > Nocardioidaceae > Nocardioides. Next base: position 9,421 of record JBAWHI010000078.1, on the reverse strand, counting down.
CCGGCCCCGAGTCTGGCTCCGGGCGCCAGGCGGTGAGCGCCGGGTCGTCGATCGGGAACGAGCGCACCGGACCGGCCGGTGTCTCGGCGGTCTCGAAGCGCACCGTGACCACGCCCCGGCCGGACCCCCAGACCCAGCCGCGCCCGTGGTCGGCGTGCTCGACGTCCATGCCCGGCGCCCAGGTGCGGCGGGAGTGGTGGGGGACCACGAGGTCGGGCAGCGGCTCGACCTCCTCCTCGGCGGTCTCGCCGAAGAGGTCCTCCTGCACCCAGTCGGCGAGCCCGGAGACGCCGACGCCGAGCAGACGTACGCCGCCCGACGTGTCCAGGTCGGCGAGCAGGGCGCGCGCCAGCCGGGCGACGGTGGCGGTGCTGTCGGTGGGGGAGCCGAGCGTGGAGGACCGACTGAGCGTCGTGAAGTCGTGCAGCCGCACCTTGATCGACACGGTCCGGCCGGAGAGCCCGTGCTTGCGCAGCCGGCCGGCCACCTCGCCCGCCTGCCGGGTGAGCAGTCCCTCCATCAGTCGACGGTCGGTCAGGTCGGTGTCGTAGGTGCCCTCGACGCTCACGGACTTCGCCTCGCGCTCGGCGACCACCGGCCGGTCGTCCTCGGCGCGCGCGAGGTGGAAGAGCCAGGCGCCGTTGGCCTTGCCGAGCAGTCGCACCAGCTCGTCCTCGCTCACGGTCTCGAGGTCGACGACGGTGTGGATCCCGACCCGGCGCAGCCGCTCCGCGGTCGCCGGACCGACGCCCGGGATCACCCGCACGTCCATCGGCCGCAGCAGGTCGCGCTCGGTGCCGGGAGCCACGACGACCAGACCGTTCGGCTTGTCGAGGTCGCTGGCGACCTTCGCGACGAACTTCGAGGTCGCGATGCCCACCGACGCCGTGAGACCGCCGGTCGCGTCGACCACCTGGGCCCGCAGCCGCTCGGCGAACGCCGTCACCGTGGCGACGCCGAGGTCGGGCAGGTCGGCACGGGCCAGATCGACGAACGCCTCGTCCAGCGAGAGGGGCTCGACCAGGGGCGAGACGGCGTGCAGCAGTCCCATCACCTGCCGGCTGGCTTCGCGGTAGGCATGGAACCGACCGCTCAGGAACGCGGCGTGCGGGCACCGCGACCGGGCCTCGCGCGTCGACATCGCGGAGCGCACCCCGTAGACGCGCGCCTCGTAGGAGGCCGTCGAGACCACGCCGCGGCCACCGACGCCGCCGACCACGACCGGCTTCCCACGCAGGGACGGCTTGTCCCGCTGCTCGACGGCCGCGAAGAACGCGTCCAGGTCGAGGTGGAGCACCGAGGCTTCCGCACGCACGGGCGCACCGTACCGCCCGGCCCCGACGGGCCGGTCGCCGTCCACAGGCTGACGCTCCGGCGTGGCTCCGCACAGGCGGGAGGGCGAGCGGGCCCGCCTGTCGGCCGGCAGGGAGACGGTGGAGCCATGACCGCTCCCACGCCGACCCCTTCCGCTGCCCCCTTCTCGGCCCAGACGCCCGAGGACGTCCTCGCCGTCGTGCCGGTGGTCCTGGGCTTCGTCCCGTCCGAGTCGATCGCGATGCTCACCTTCGGCACCGGTGTGCCGTTCCATGCCCGGTCCGACCTGCCGCAGGACCGGGCCGAGCTGGCCCGGGCGGTCGAGGTGCTCCTGGACCCCGCACGGCGGCACGGCGTCGAGCGGGCGCTGTTCGTCGTGTACAGCGGCGACCCGGTCCTGGCCGAGACGGCCGGACGCGGTCTGGCGGCGGCCTTCGAGGCGCACGGGATCGAGGTGGTCGGCCTCCTGCGCGCGGACGGGGAGCGATGGTGGCGGGTCGGGGAGGCCGGCCGGGGGATGCCCTACGACCTGACGACCCACCCGTTCAGCGCCCGCGCGGTGCTGGAAGGTCGCGTCCTGCACCGCTCCCGCGACGAGGTCCGCGCGGGAGTGGCGCGGGTGCCTGCCCTCGTGACCGGTGTCGTGGCAGCCCTCGCGGCCCCGCGTGAGCGATCGCCGTCGCCGGGCTGGATCTGCGAGCTGCTCACCCGGCACGTGGGCGAGCGCACCGCGCCGGACGATGCCGAGGTCGCGCGACTGCTGCGCGCCCTGCTCGAGCCGCGCGGGCGCGACGAGGCCTGCGCCGGCCTCACCCGGGCCAGTGCGCGCGGGCACGTCGCCTTCTGGACCGACGTCGTACGACGCGCGCCGGATCCGCTGGTGGCCACCCCTGCCGCGCTGCTCGCGCTGGCCGCCTGGCAGGACGGTGACGGGGCCCTGGCCTGGTGTGCGCTCGACCGCTGCACCGACGTGGACCCCGAGCACCCGCTCGGAGTGCTGGTCGAGCGGGTGCTGCTCGAGGCGGTCCCGCCCGATGCGTGGGAGGCCCACGGGTGAGGTGTGGCCCCCCGGAGTGTCGGGTACCACCGCGCCATGGTGCGTCTGGATCTCGTCGAGCGAGCCGAAGCGTCCCAGGACGCCCGCAACCCGCCCGAGAAGCCCTAGGGTCGGGTCATGGGCGAAGAGGTAGAAGCTCAGGAGTTCTCCCGAGACGATCGCACCCGCTACCGGGAGAAGGTGCGGCGCAACCTCGATGTGTTCGCCCGGATGCTGCGCGAGGCTCGGTTCGACACCGACGACCCGATGACCGGCATCGAGGTCGAGCTCAACCTCGTCGACGAGGCCGAGGACCCCGCGCTGAAGAACACCGAGGCGCTGGAGGCGATCGCGGACCCGGACTTCCAGACGGAGCTGGGGCAGTTCAACATCGAGATCAACGTGCCGCCCGCCAAGCTGCGCGAGGGCGGTCTGACCGGCTTCGAGGACAACCTGCGCCGGAGTCTCAACGACGCCGAGACCCAGTCGGCCAAGGTCGGTGCCCACATGGTGATGATCGGCATCCTGCCGACCCTCGCCGAGGGGCACATGGGCCGAGACTCGCTCAGCGGCAACTCCCGCTACAAGCTGCTCAGCGAGCAGATCCTCGACGCTCGCGGCGAGGACATCACGATCGCGATCGACGGCACCGAGCGGCTGCGCACCACGGCCGACTCGATCGTGCCCGAGGCGGCCTGCACGAGCACCCAGTTCCACGTCCAGACGTCGCCGGACCAGTTCGGCGCCTACTGGAACGCCTCCCAGGCGATCGCCGCCGTCCAGGTCGCGCTGGGCGCGAACTCGCCGTACCTGCTCGGCAAGGAGCTGTGGCGAGAGACCCGGATCCCGTTGTTCGAGCAGGCCACCGACACGCGCAGCGAGGAGCTCAAGGCGCAGGGTGTGCGCCCGCGGGTGTGGTTCGGCGAGCGCTGGATCACCACGGTCTTCGACCTGTTCGAGGAGAACGTCCGGTTCTTCCCCGCGCTGCTCCCGATCATCGACGAGGAGGACCCGCTCGAGATCCTCGAGCGCGGCGACACCCCGAACCTGTCCGAGCTGCGGCTGCACAACGGCACGATCTACCGCTGGAACCGCCCGGTCTACGACATCGCTCACGGCATCCCGCACCTCCGGGTCGAGAACCGTCTGCTGGCAGCGGGCCCGACCGTCGCCGACACGATGGCGAACGCCGCGTTCTACTTCGGGCTGGTCCGCGCGCTCGCCGAGAGCGAGCGACCGCTGTGGTCGCAGATGTCGTTCAGCGCCGCCGAGGAGAACTTCCACGTCGCGGCCCGCCAGGGGATCGACGCCCAGATCTACTGGCCCGGCGTCGGCCAGGTCCGAGCCACCGAGCTCGTGCTGCGCCGCCTGCTCCCGCTGGCTCGTCAGGGCCTGGACTCGTGGGGAGCGACCGGCGCCGAGTCCGACCGACTGCTCGGCATCATCGAGCAGCGCTGCCTGACCGGGACCAACGGCGCCGAGTGGTTCGTGCGTCGGATGCAGGCGGCCCGGCGCGGCCAGGGTCGCTACGACGCCCTGCGATCGACGCTGCGCGACTACCGCGAGCAGATGCACACCAACGACCCGGTGCACACCTGGGAGTGATCCCGGGTCGGCGCCACCGACGCTCAGGACCGCTGGCGCAGGCGCTTCCACTGGCGGCGCACGCCGCTGCGGGGATCCATCCAGCCCTGGCGCGTGACCACCACCAGGGTCAGGGCCAACCGCGCCTCGGCCGTGGCGGTGCGCGCCGACGCCAGCCAGGCGGCGTCGACGTCCTGCAGGTCCAGCGGCCCGGATCGGGTGAGCCACACCATCGGCACCGCGCCCGCCACCCGACGGGAGCGTTGCAGCATCGCGGCCAGGACGTCGGCACGCAGCGCGTGATCGGAGGGATCCTCGGGGCGCAGTGCGAAGACCTCCTCGGTGCCTCCGGGGAGCCCGACGTGGAGCAGCGCCGGGAAGCCCCGCCGGCGCTCGATGCGGACGTGGTCGAGCGTCGCCCGACGCAGCACCGCGGCCAGGTTGCGCGGCACCGGTTCGTGGATGCCTTCGGTCGGGCTGGTCATCTGCTCAGCCTGCCCGTGCCCGGCTGCGGAGATGCCGGCCCTCCACAGGCTGCTTCCTGCGCACCGATCCGCTAGCGTGCTAGACATCCGCACCGCTGGTCTGAGCTCGGACAAGGAGGCACAACAAATGGGGACCGTTGTCGTGGGCTATGTGCCCAAGCCGGAGGGCCAGGCCGCGCTGAGCACGGCGGTCCAGGAGGCGAAGCTGCGCGATGCCACCCTGGTCGTCGTCAGCTCGCACCGCGGGGGGAGCGAGTTCGACGCGAACGAGTCGACCCAGGCCGAGCGCGAGCTCCAGCAGGTGCGCGCCACCCTCGAGGGGTCCGGCGTGTCGTACGAGGTGCGTCAGCTGGTGCGCGGCTTCGAGCCGGCGGAGGACCTGATCAGCATCGCCGAGGCCAGCTCGGCCGAGCTGATCGTGATCGGTCTGCGCCGCCGCTCGCCGGTCGGCAAGCTGATCCTCGGCAGCAACGCCCAGCGCGTGCTGCTCGACGCGCGTTGCCCGGTGCTCGCCGTCAAGGCGGACTGAGACCACCGCACCCACTCGACCCCGAGCCCGCGGCTCGGCGAGCCCGTCCATCCCCTCCGCCTGACGGCGTGCCGGCCGTGGCGGTCGCCGCAGGACAGGTCTAGACGCCTCGTCCAGACCTGTCCCGCGAAGGCATCACCACTTTTGAGTATCCCCTCCGCTGCGCGTGCCCTGTCCTGGGTACACGCGGTCCTACGGTCCTGGATCACCAAGGGGACCGCTGAGCACCGCATTCTCGTGAAGAGTTCGCACTGGTCGTCCCCCTCACCGCACGGGAGAAGGGCAGGACCATGGCACGACGATCGCTACTCCTCCTCGTCGCGTTCGCCATTGCGGCGATCGGGGCGACGATGCTGGTCGTGTACGTCCAGGGTGTGGACGCACGAGCGACCGAAGGCCAGGAGCGCGTCGCGGTCCTCACGGCCACCGAGCTGATCGAGCCGGGTGAGTCCGTCGAGGACGCCCTGGCCGCCGGCAAGCTCGACAAGCGTGAGGTCGCTCGCGCCGACCTGAGCGATGACGCCCTGACCTCCGTGGGAGCCGTGGACGGCCTGGTCGCGATCGGGACCGTCTATCCCGGCCAGCAGCTGATCGCCCAGCAGTTCGGGGAGCCCGGCTCCCAGCAGGTGCTCGGGATCCCCGGCGAGCGGATGGCGATCAGCGTCGAGCTCACCGACCCCGAGCGGGTCGCCGGCTTCGTGAGCCCCGGTTCGTGGGTGGCGATCTTCGTCTCCGGAGAGCCCGAGCTCTACCTCGAGGACGGCTCGACGCGTCAGCTCCCGCCGCTCACCCGGATCCTGCTGCCGAAGGTCCAGGTCCTCGGGGTCGGTGCGACGACGATCGTCCCGCGCACGACGACCGACGACGACGGCAGCGAGACCACGGAGCAGGTCCCGCAGACCATCCTCACCATCGCGGTGAACCAGCGTGAGGCCGAGGAGGTCATCTACGGAGCCCGCAACGGCGACCTGACCTTCGCCCTCCGCACCGACAAGAGCCGCGTCGTCGACCGACCCGGTGCCACGGCGCGCGACCTCGCGCCCGAGCTGTTCCGGGGGCAGTCATGACCACCATCGTCGAGGCCGAGCCGCAGCTCGCCGACCTGATCCGCCAGTCGGTCCCGGGGTCGACCTCCGTGCTGGCCACCGTCACCGACCTCGATCGGCACCTGGACCGGGAGCCCGGGGTGCACGCGGTGGTCCTCGGCCCGTCGGTGCCGCTCGAGCAGGCGGTCGAGCTCGCCGAGCAGAACCGGATCGTGCGCCCGGCGCTCGGAGTGGTGCTGGTGCGGTCGTCGGTCGACAGTGGGGTGCTCGCCCGGGCGATGCGCTCGGGCATGCGCGAGGTGATCGCGACCGACGACCTGTCCGGCCTCGGCGCCGCCGTACGTCGGATCCAGACGATCGCCCGCGCGATGCTCGCGACCGGCACCGGGACCGGGACCGGGACCGGCGATCCCGACGCGGTGGCCGGCGGACTGGTGACGGTCTTCTCGACCAAGGGTGGCGTCGGCAAGAGCGTGGTGGCGACCAACCTGGGTGCCGCCTTGGCCGACCTCGGCCACCGGGTCTGCGTCGCCGACCTCGACACCGAGGGCGGCGACGTGGCGGTGATGCTCTCCCTCGCTCCCCAGCACACGCTGGCCGACCTGGACCGCTTCCACGGCGACCTGGACGTCAGCGGCGTCGAGTCCCTGCTGACCAGGCACTCCGACCGGCTCTCGGTCCTGGCCGCGCCCGTGGCGCTGGGGGCGAGTGTCGCGTCGGCGTCGGTGGGGCCGGTGCTGGAGATCCTCAAGGGGATGTTCGACGTCGTGATCGTCGACACCTCGGGCTCCTTCGACGACCACGCCCTGCAGGCCTTCGACCACAGCGACCTGCTGGTCCTGGTCGGCACCCTCGACATCCCGTCGCTGAAGAGCCTCAAGCTCGCGGTCGGGACCCTCGACCTGCTCAACTATCCGCGGGACCTGTGGCGGCTCGCGATCAACCGGGTCGACGGCCGGGTCGGCCTGACGGTCGACGAGGTCGAGAAGACCCTGGGTGTCCAGAGCGCCGTCACCCTCCCCTCCAGCCGAGACGTGCTGGTCGCGGTCAACCGGGGTGAGCCGATCGTGCGCGCGAACCCGGGTCACGCGATCAGCCGGACCCTGGCCTCCCTGGCGAGCTCGGTCTCCCGTGACCTCTCACTGCCGGGTCGCAGGGTCCCGGGCGCGCGCTCGGCGCGCCGCTCCTCACGGCAGCGGAAGGCGGCCTGACATGTCTCTCTCCGACCGCCTGGCAGCAGCCCAGCACGTGCGGACCCAGAGCAGCGGCTCGACGCCGGAGGAGCGGCCCAGCGCGTCGACGGAGGCGCCCCCGGGACGCCATCTCGTCCGGGACCCGTTCGCCGACCTCAAGCGGATGGTGCACGCCCAGCTGGTCCGCGACCTCGGCCCGCAGCTCTACGACGTGAACATGACCCAGGGCGACCTCGAGCAGCAGGTCCGCTCGGCACTGCAGAGCGCGGTCGCCGGCAGCGAGCAGCCGATGTCGGGCACCGAGCGCGGTCGCATCGCCCAGGAGATCGCCGACGACATCCTCGGGTACGGCCCGCTGGAGCCCTACCTGCGCGACCCCGACCTGACCGAGGTGATGGTCAACGGCCCCTCCGACATCTTCGTCGAGCGTCACGGACGGCTCGTCCGGGTCGACGCGGCCTTCAACGACGAGGCGCACCTGCGCCGCACGATCGACAAGATCGTGGGACGGGTCGGTCGCCGTGTCGACGAGACCAGTCCGATGGTCGACGCCCGGCTGCCCGACGGCAGCCGCGTGAACGCCGTCATCCCGCCGCTCGCCCTCGACGGCTCGATGCTGACGATCCGCAAGTTCGCCGCCGACGCGCTCACGGCCGCCGACCTGGTGGCGTCGGGGACGCTGAGCCCGGAGTCCGTCGACGTCCTGTCCGCCTGCGTCCGCGGCCGGATGAACATCCTGGTCTCCGGCGGCACCGGCGCCGGCAAGACCACGACGCTCAACGTCCTCTCGTCGTTCATCGCGTCCGACGAGAGGATCGTGACCGTCGAGGACGCCGCCGAGCTTCGACTCAACCAGGAGCACGTGCTGCGCCTGGAGTCCCGGCCGTCCAACATCGAGGGCCGCGGCGCCGTCACGATCCGCGACCTGGTGCGCAACGCGCTGCGGATGCGACCCGACCGGATCGTCGTCGGCGAGATCCGCGACGCCGCGGCGCTGGACATGCTGCAGGCGATGAACACCGGCCACGACGGCTCGTTGTCGACCGTCCACGCGAACACCCCGCGCGACGCGCTCGCCCGCGTCGAGACGATGGTGATGATGGCGGGGATGGAGCTGCCGGTCCGCGCGATCCGCGAGCAGGCGTCGAGCGCCATCGACGTCCTGGTCCAACAGGTGCGACTCAAGGACGGCTCCCGGCGGATCACCGCGATCACGGAGATCGTCGGCATGGAGGGCGACGTGATCACCCTCCAGGACGTGTTCCTCTTCGACTTCGCCGCGGGGTACGACGAGCACGGCGTCGCTCGCGGCAAGCTCCGGTCCACCGGACTGCGGCCCCGGTTCCTGGACCGGCTCGCGGAGCGCAACGTGCACGTCGACCCGACCGTGTTCCAGCTGTCGGGGGTGGCGGCATGACCGGCGTGGAGGCACCCGTCCTCGGCGGCGCCGTCGCCGTCGGGCTGGGGCTCGTCCTCGCCGTGGCGGCGGTGGTGCTCGGTCGGCCCGCCGCCCCGGCTGCCGACCGACGACTCGCGACGTACTTCGGCGAGGTCAGCGCTCAGACCGGGGGAGCCGGGGTCCGCGGCAGCGCGATCGCGGTCGCTCAGGCCGTCGTCCCGGGCGGCGTGGAGGCCCGCCTGGGCCGCCGGCTCGCCGGCGCCGGCCTGTCGGTGCGACCGGCCGAGTGGGTGCTGGGGCACGCCGGTTTCACCGTCGTCCTGGCCACCCTCGGGCTGGTGGTCGGGGGGCCGCTGCTGCTCCTCGTCGGCGTCGCCGCGGGCGCCGTCGCCCCGCTGCTCTATCTGCGGGTTCGGCACGGGCGCCGACTGGCGGCCTTCGGCGCCCAGCTGCCGGAGACGCTGACCATGATCGCGAACAGTCTCTCGGCCGGACTCTCGGTCCCGCAGGCGATCGACACGGTGGTCCGCGACGGCCAGGAGCCGATGGCCGGTGAGCTCCGACGGGCACTCGTCGAGCAGCGGCTCGGGGTCGATCTCGACGAGGCTCTGGACGGGGTCGCCGCCCGGATGGGCAGCGTCGACTTCGCCTGGGTGGTGATGGCGATCCGGATCCAGCGCGAGGTGGGTGGCAACCTCACCGAGGTGCTGCTCACCGTGGCGGACACCCTCCGCGAGCGCGAGTACGTGCGCCGGCAGGTCCGCACGCTGAGCGCCGAGGGGCGGCTCTCCGGATACATCCTGGGCGCCCTCCCGATCGCGATGTTCTGCTATCT
>JBAWHI010000077.1:0-5002 GCA_049593675.1 Nocardioides sp. | reverse complement strand
GTGCCCCGGTCTCGACACGACGGTCGCGGGCTCGTTCCTCGCCCGCGCGTCTCGCTCGACCACCTTCAGTGGGTCCGCTGGCGCGGCCCCACTAGGCTCGCGGCCATGGCCGACACCCTCGACCCGGCGAACCTGCGTGCGGTCTTCAAGGCGTACGACGTGCGGGGCACCGTTCCCGACCAGATCGACGAGGCGCTGGCCCGGGCGAGCGGCGCCGCCTTCGTCCGGGTCACCGGAGCGTCCACCGTGGTCGTCGGGCACGACATGCGGCCCAGCTCGCCCGGGATGGCGGGCGCCTTCGCGGAGGGCGCCAGCGAGTCCGGGGCGGACGTGGTGATGATCGGACTCGCCTCGACCGACCAGCTCTACTTCGCCTCCGGCCACCTCGGGCACCCCGGCGCGATGTTCACCGCGAGTCACAATCCGGCTCAGTACAACGGCATCAAGATGTGCCGCAGCCACGCCCAGCCCATCGGCATGGAGACGGGACTCGCCGACATCCGCGACCTGGTGGCCGATCGGCCGCAGCAGCACGGGGCTCCGGGTGACATCTCGAAGCACGACGTGCTCGAGGCGTACGCCGCCCACCTGCTCTCCCTCGCCCCGGTCGTCGGTCGCCGGCTCAAGGTCGTCGTCGACGCGGGGAACGGAATGGCCGGCCACACGGCTCCCGCGGTGTTCGAGCGGCTGGGCGACGCCGTCGAGCTGGTGCCGATGTACTTCGAGCTCGACGGCTCGTTCCCGAACCACGAGGCGAACCCGATCGAGCCCGAGAACCTCCGTGACCTGCAGGCGCGGGTGGTGGCGGAGGGTGCCGACATCGGCCTCGCCTTCGACGGCGACGCCGACCGCTGCTTCCTCGTCGACGAGCGCGGCGAGCTGGTCTCGCCCTCGACGCTGACCGCGCTGATCGCCGCCCGCGAGCTCGCGAAGGAGCCCGGGTCGACGGTGATCCACAACCTGATCACCAGCCGAGCCGTCCCCGAGATCGTCAGCGAGCTCGGCGGGACCCCGGTCCGGACCCGGGTCGGGCACTCCTACATCAAGGCCACGATGGCCGAGACCGGCGCGATCTTCGGCGGCGAGCACAGCGGTCACTTCTACTTCCGCGACTTCTGGCGCGCCGACTCCGGCATGCTGGCCGCCCTCCACGCCCTCGCCGCACTCGCCGAGACCGACCGGCCCCTGTCCGACCTGCTCGCCGGCTACGAGCGCTACGTGCTCTCGGGGGAGATCAACAGCGAGGTCGCCGACCAGGCCGGCGCCGTCGACGAGCTGGCCCGGGCCTACGCGGGCCGAGACGGCGTCACGACCGACCGACTCGACGGACTGAGCATCAGCCACGCCGACTGGACCTTCAACGTCCGCCCGTCCAACACCGAACCGCTGCTCCGGCTCAACGTCGAGGGCCGCGACCACGAGACCATGGTGAGCGTCCGCGACGCCGTGCTCGCCCAGATCAGGAGTGACCGATGACCGTCAACATCGACCCCGCGCTGCTCGCCATCATCGTCTGCCCGGCCTGCCGCTCCGACCTCTCGGTCCAGGCCGAGGAGCTGGTGTGTGGAGGGTGCGGACTGGCCTACCCGGTCCGCGACGACATCCCCGTGCTCCTGGTCGACGAAGCCCGCAAGCCGGCCTGAGCGGACGGGAGATCGGGCGATGGGCACCTGGTTCGACGAGTCGCGGCTCGACGACGCCTCGGCGCTGGCAGCCGGCGACGGGCCGCTGCGCGTGCTCGCCGAGTCGGGCTCGCGGGTCCGTCGCGCGGCCGAGGACGCACGGGAGTCGGTCGCCGACGCCGTACGCCGGGCGGAGGGGATCGCCCGTCCGCGTGCCGTGGTCGCGGCCGGACCCGACTCCCGGCTGCTGCGCGCCGTCCTCGAGCCGTGGTGCCCCGTGCCGTTCGTCGCCTGGCCCGGGCCGGCCCTGCCCGGCTGGGCCGGGAGCCTGGACCTGGTCGTCGTGCTCGCCCCCGACGGGACCGACACCGGCACCGCGTCCGCCGTGGCCGAGGCGGTGCGCCGTGGCTGCCAGGTGGTGGTCGCCTGCCCGCCCGGCTCGCTGGTCGCCGACCACGCCGCCGGCCGATGGAGCACGATCCTCCCGGCCTCCAGCCGCGACCAGCTCGCCACGGCGGTCGTGGTCCTCGACTTCCTGCACCAGGTCACGCTGGGGCCCGAGGCCGACGCCGAGCAGGTCGCCGAGGCCCTCGACCAGGTCGCGATCAGCTGCTCCCCGCACCGCGACCTGGCCGTCAACCCGGCCAAGATGCTGGCGATCGCGTTGGCGGACGCCAGCCCCCTCGTGTGGGGTGGCTCCGTGCTCGCCGCCCGGGCGGCCCGCAGGGTCGCCGAGTCGATCCGGCGGGTCACCGGCCGCACCGCCCTCGCCGGCGACGCGGAGCACCTGCTCCCGGTGCTCGAGGCCGCCCGGCCGCGCGACGTCTTCGACGACCCGTTCTCCGAGGACGCGGGGGAGCGGCGACCGGTGCTGCTGGTCCTCGACGACGGCGCCGAGGACCCGGTGGTGCGCGAGCAGCGCGGCCGGCTCCAGGCGGCCGCGGCGTCTCGCGGCGTCCGGGTCGAGACGGTCACGACCGACGCGGCCAGCGAGGTGGCGCGGTACGCCTCGCTCCTCCTGAGCGGGACGTATGCGTCGGAGTTCCTCCGCCTCGGACTCGTCGAGGACTAATCCGCCGGTCACCGGGTAGACCGGGGGGATGCCTGCCACCACTCGGGACCCCTGGTTCGACAACGCCAAGATGGCGCTGGTCACCCTGGTCGTCGTGGGCCACGCCTGGGTGCTCCTGCCCGACAACGACGTCACCGACCACTTCTACGACTTCCTCTACGCCTGGCACGTGCCGGCGTTCGTCTTCGTCACCGGCTTCCTGTCCCGGTCGTTCGGCTACTCGAGGGCCCGGATGTGGCAGCTGTTCCGGACCGTGGTGGTGCCCTACCTCCTCTTCGAGTGTGCGATCGCGCTGTTCCGCATCTACGTCGGGGGCGAGCAGCTCGAGGATCTCTTCAGCGACCCGCACTGGCCGATGTGGTACCTCTCGGCGCTGTTCTTCTGGCGCCTCCTGACGCCGATCTTCCGGCCGATGCCGGCCGGCGTGGTGGTCGCCGTCGTGCTGAGCCTGGTGGCCGGGCTGTACGTCGGCGACACCCTCGACCTCGCTCGCGTGCTGGGGCTGTTGCCGTTCTTCGTGCTGGGGCTGAAGGCCACCCCCGAGCGCCTCGAGCTCCTGCGCCGGCGCCCGGCACAGCTGGCCGCGGTGCTCGTGTTCGTCGCGATCTGGATCGCCACCACCTGGACCGACTCCTGGGCCAGCACCGAGTGGCTGTACTACCGCTCCCGCTACGACGAGATGGGCTATGCCGACGACCTCAACGCCCTGCTGACCCGGGCACTGGTGCTCGCCGTGGGCTGCCTGGGCGCCTGGGCGTTCCTCGCCCTGCTGCCCCGGGCGGGTGGCTGGTTCAGCCGGATGGGCGCCTACACGCTGGTCGTCTACCTCTTCCACGGCTTCGTCGTGAAGGGCGCCGGCTACGCGGGCTACGGGGCGTGGGCCGACACCCACCCGCTGGTCATCACGTTCTCCGTCACCACGGTGGCGGCCGTCCTGCTCGCCCTGCTCCTCGCCTGGCGCCCCGTCGCCTCGCGGCTCCAGGACCTGGTCGATCCGCTGGGCTACGCCGAGCGGCACGTCCGGCACGCGGTCGACCTCACCGCCGCCAAGGACCAGGTGCGGCCGGCGGTCCAGGCCGACCTCGACGCCGCCACCGACCGGATGGAGCACACCTCGACCGCGGGTCGATAGGGTCGCGCCATGGCTGGTGGGCTCTTCGCGCTGCTCGACGACGTGGCCGCGCTCGCGCGGCTGGCCGCGGCGTCCATCGACGACGTCGGTGCCGCGGCGGGCCGGGCGACCACGAAGGCCGCCGGGGTCGTCGTGGACGACACGGCGGTGACGCCGCAGTACGTCCACGGAGTCGCCGCCGACCGCGAGCTGCCGATGATCAAGAAGATCGCGATCGGCTCGATGCGCAACAAGCTCCTCATCATCCTTCCGCTGGCCCTGCTGCTCAGCCAGTTCCTGCCATGGCTCCTGACCCCGATCCTGATGCTCGGAGGCTCCTACCTCTGCTACGAGGGCGCCGAGAAGATCTGGCACCGCCTGCGCGGCGAGGACCACCACGACACCCCGGTCGCCGAGATCGGGCCGGAGGCCGAGCAGACGATGGTCTCCGGTGCGATCCGGACCGACCTGATCCTGTCCGCCGAGATCATGGTGATCTCGCTCAACGAGGTGACGGAGGAGCCGTTCCTGAGCCGGCTGGCGATCCTCCTCGTGGTCGCCGTCGCCATCACGATCGCGGTGTACGGCGTGGTCGCGATCATCGTGAAGCTCGACGACATCGGCCTCGCCCTCACCCAGCGGCGATCGTCGTTCGGCCAGAGGATCGGGCACGGACTGGTGGTCGGGACGCCGAAGCTGCTGGCGGTGATCTCGGTCGTCGGGGTCGCCGCGATGCTCTGGGTCGGAGGACACATCGTCCTCAACGGGCTGCACGAGCTGGGCTGGGGTCTGCTCTACGACCTGGTGCACCGCGCCGAGGAGGCCGTCCACCACGGTGTCCAGGGGTGGCTGGTCAACACGGCGCTCTCGGCCGTGCTCGGACTTGCGGTCGGTCTGGTGATCCTCGGGGTTCTGCATCTGGTCCACCCCCTGGTGGCCCGGGTGCGTCGAGGATTCTTCGGAAGCTCCTAGCCCGATCTAGGGTCGAGATCTGGCACTTTTCGCCTCTCTGGACCCAGGAGCACAACATGGACTTCAAGGTCGCCGACCTCACTCTGGCCGACTTCGGGCGCACCGAGATCGAGCTCGCCGAGCACGAGATGCCCGGCCTGATGGCGATGCGTGAGCGCTACGGGGCGTCCAAGCCCCTGGCCGGCGCCCGTATCGCCGGTTCGCTGCACATGACCATCCAGACGG
>JBAWHI010000076.1:0-3024 GCA_049593675.1 Nocardioides sp. | reverse complement strand
TCGTTCCCGATCCGCTCGATCGGCTGGCTGCTCGGCGAGTTCCCGCGCAGCGTCGTGGGCTACCACCGGGTCCGCAACGTGCTGCTCGCGACCGGCGAGATGCCGTACGGCGACCGCGCGGTCGACCGAGGTGGGGCCGGTGCTCGCCTCGAGGTCGAGGGACTCGGCTACCGCTACGACGCGGAGCACCGGCTGCTCGAGGGAGTCACCTTCGACGTGGAGCCGGGCCGGACGGTCGCCGTGGTCGGCGCCACCGCGTCCGGCAAGAGCACGCTCACGGGCCTGATCAGCCGGCTCGTCGACCCCGACGAGGGACGGGTCCTGCTCGACGGCACCGACCTGCGCGACCTGGCCCGGGGCGAGCTCGCCCAGGTGCTGGCCGTGGTCGCCCAGTCGGCCTTCCTCTTCGACGACACCGTGCGCGGCAACGTCACCCTGGGGCGCCAGGTCGACGGCGCGGACGTGAGCGACGAGGAGGTGTGGGCGGCGCTGCGCACGGCGCAGGCAGACGGCTTCGTCGCGGCGCTGCCCGACGGCCTCGACACCCACCTCGGCGAGCGCGGCACGTCGCTCTCCGGCGGCCAGCGGCAGCGGATCTCGCTCGCCCGGGCCCTGGTCGGCCGGCCGCGACTGCTGGTCCTCGACGACGCCACCTCGGCCGTCGACCCCGAGGTCGAGGCACGCATCCTCCAGGCCCTGCGCAGTGGATCGCGCGATTCGACGCTGGTCGTGGTCGCCTACCGCAAGGCGACCATCGCGCTCGCCGACGAGGTCGTGCACCTCGAGGGCGGACGGGTCGCCGACCGGGGGACGCACGCCGAGCTGCTCGCCCGCAGCCCTGCCTACGCCCACCTCGTCAACGCCTACGAGGCCGAGCTGGTCGGGGAGGTCGAATGAGCTCCGGCACCGCGATGGACACCGGCGAGGACATCGGCGCCATCGAGACGATCCGCCGGGGCGTGCACTTCTCGCCCGAGCTCAAGGACGGGTTCGGCGCGACGCTGGTGCTGGCCCTGATCGCCTCGATCGGTCAGGTGGTCGTGCCGGTCGCCGTGCAGCGCACCATCGACAACGGCCTCAACGGACCGAACGGCCCCGACGTCTCCTACGCCGTCGAGATGGGCCTGGCCGCGGCGGCCGCGATCGTGGTCGCGGGCTTCGCGTCGTACCTCATGACCGTGCGGCTGTTCACCACCTCCGAGCGCGGCCTGGCCACCCTGAGGATCAAGGCCTTCCGCCACGTCCACGACCTCCCGGTGCTCACGCAGAACACCGAGCGTCGCGGTGCGCTCGTCTCCCGGGTCACCAGCGACGTCGACCAGGTGAGCCAGTTCCTGGTGTTCGGCGGGCTGCTGTTCGTGGTCAGCGTCGGGCAGGTGCTCGTCGCGACGATCGTGATGCTCGCCTACAGCTGGCAGCTGGCGCTCGTGGTGTGGGTCTGCTTCGCGCCGCTGTTCATGTCGCTGCGCTTCTTCCAGCGCAAGCTGTCGGCCGCCTACAGCGTCGTACGCCGCCAGGTGGGCGCGATGCTGTCCGCGATCTCCGAGCCCGTCGTCGGTGCCGCCGTCGTGCGCTCCTACGCCGTCGAGGACCGCACCCAGGAGCGGATCGACCGGGCCATCGACGAGTACAAGACCGCGAGCACCCGTGCCCAGGGGTTCACGGCGTTCTCGTTCTCGCTGGGCGGCGTCTCGGCCGGTCTCGCGAACGCCGGGGTCATCATCATCGGCGTGTGGCTCGGCTTCGCCGACGACATCACCGCGGGGGAGGTGCTCGCCTTCGCGTTCCTGGTCTCGCTCTTCGTCGGTCCCGTGCAGATGGGCACCCAGATCCTCACCGACGCCCAGAACGCGATCGTGAGCTGGCGCCGGGTGATCGGCATCCTCGACACGCCGGCCGACCTCGTCGACCCGGGCCCCGACGGTGTCGAGCTGCCGCACGGGCCGGTCGAGGTGCGCTTCGACGACGTCTCCTTCGCCTACCCGGGCGGCCCGCCGGTGCTGCGCGACGTCGACCTCGACCTGGCCGCCGGCACCCGGGTCGCGGTCGTCGGCGAGACCGGCTCCGGCAAGTCGACCCTGGCCAAGCTGCTCACCCGCCTGATGGACCCGTCCGAGGGGGCCGTGCTGCTCGGGGGCCACGACGTGCGCCAGATCGCGGCGTCGTCGCTGCGGCGCAGCGTCGTGCTCGTGCCGCAGGAGGGCTTCCTGTTCGACGACACGATCGCCGCCAACGTCCGCTACGCGCGGCTCGACGCGAGCGACGACGAGATCCTCGCGGCCGCGGCCGACATCGGGCTCGGCGACTGGCTGGCCGGGCTCCCGGCCGGCATCGACACCCAGGTCGGGCAGCGGGGCGAGTCGATGTCGGCGGGGGAGCGTCAGCTGGTCGCGCTCTGGCGGGCCCAGCTCGCCGACCCGGACCTGCTGGTGCTCGACGAGGCCACCAGCGCCGTCGACCCCGCGCTGGAGATGCGGATCGCCCGGGCGCTGGAGCGCCTGATGTCCGGGCGCACCTCGGTGACCATCGCGCACCGGCTCTCGACCGCGGAGAGCGCCGACGAGGTCATCGTGGTCGACCAGGGCCGGATCGTGCAGCGCGGACCGCACGCGGCCCTGGTCGCGCAGGAGGGCTCGGTCTACGCCGGGCTGCACGCCTCGTGGGTGGCCCAGCACGACGCGTGAGCCGGTCGCGCGATACTGGATCGGTGACCCCCCTCGACCCTGCCCTCGCGGACCGGCTCAAGCGCACCGCCGAGGGTCTCGTGCCCGCCGTCGTGCAGCAGCACGACACCGGCGAGGTGCTGATGCTCGGATGGATGGACGACGAGGCGCTCGCCCGAACGCTCACGACCGGGCGCGCCACGTACTGGAGCCGCAGCCGCCAGGAGTACTGGGTCAAGGGCGACACCTCCGGTCACGTGCAGTGGGTCAAGGAGGTGCGGCTGGACTGCGACGGCGACACCTTGCTGGTCAAGGTCGACCAGGTGGGTGCGGCCTGCCACACCGGTGACCGGACGTGCTT
>JBAWHI010000075.1:0-16860 GCA_049593675.1 Nocardioides sp. | reverse complement strand
AGATGAGCACCACGTTGACCAGCATCAGCAGCGTGCCCAGGCCCATATGGATGCCGTCGGACTCCCCCTCGGCCGGACCGAACGCGAGGAAGACGTCGTAGGTCAGGACCAGGCCGACCAGGACGGCGGCGTACCAGAACCACCGATGGATGTTCTGCGCGATCAGGGGGAACCGGGTCTCCCCGGTGTACTTGCCGTGCGGCTCGGCGACCGCGCAGGCTGGCGGGGAGAGCCAGAACGCCCGGTAGTAGGCCTTGCGGTAGTAGTAGCAGGTCAGCCGGAAGCCGAGCGGGAAGACCAGGATCAGCAGCGCCGGCGACAGAGGCCACCAGCCGAAGGGCTGCCCGAAGTCCGACGAGCCGGGCACGCACTCCGTCGACAGGCACGGCGAGTAGAACGGCGAGAGGTAGGGCTCGGAGAAGTAGTCGGCGCCGGAGAACGCGCGCCACGTCGCGTAGATGACGAACGCGGAGAAGACCACGAACGTCACTGCGGGGTAGAGCCACCAGGTGTCGGTGCGCAGGGTCTTCACCCCGAGGCGGGCCCGGGTGGGCCCGTTGACACCTGTCGATCCTGGATCCGTCGTCTCGCGCGCGTCGGTCGACGCCATCGCCACCTCCGGTGGTCGGGTGCTCCCGTGTCTGGGTGAGTCTGCACAGTTCGCGCCGGATGTGAAAGAGCCCACACCGAGAAAGCCGAGAACACGTTCCACCGGCGCTCGTCCGGCACGGTTCACCGGGCATCCACCTGCCCGCAGCGATCCGGCCATCCGGGTCGGCGACGGTGCCGACATGCGGATCGCGCTGGTGACCGAGTCCTTCTTCCCCGCCGCCGACGGAACCACGACGACCGTGAAGGCGGTCCTGGACGGACTCGTCGACGGCGGTCACCAGGCGGTGGTCGTCGCTCCGGGCCCCGGCCTGACCTCCTACCGCGGGTGCCGGATCTCCCGGATCCGGCCCCTCGACAAGCCGGGATCGCAGGTGCGCGATGCGCTCGACGCCTTCGGACCCGATCTCGTGCACGTGACCTCCCCGGGCACCATCGGCCGCAAGGCCCTCAAGCACGCCCGTCGCAACGGGGTGCCGACCCTCGTGGTGGAGCAGTCGTCGATGGACAAGGTGACCTCGGACTACTGGACCTCGCGGATCGCGACCTACGCCGACCGGGTGCTGGTGACCTCGACCTGGATGGTCGACCGGATGGCAGAGCTCGATGTCCGGGCCGGCCTCTGGCTGCCCGGTGTCGACACCGCGGCCTTCACTCCGGCGCTGCGGGACGCGTGGCTGCACGAGCGGTGGTCGCGTGCGCGGTCGCGCACGGGCCCGCAGGTCGTCGTCGGCTACGTCGGGAGCCTGCGCAACCGCCACGACGTCCGCCGCCTGGCGTCCCTGCGCACCGTGCCCGGCATCCGACCGGTGGTGATCGGCGAGGGTCCGCAGCGCGGCTGGCTCGAGTCACGGCTCGACAACGCGGCGTTCACCGGTGCGCTGACCGTCGGCGAACTGACGGCGGTGCTGCCCACGCTGGACATCGCCGTCCATCCGGGGCGCCGCGAGACCTGCTGCCACTCCCTGCGCGAGGCCGCTTCGGCCGGCGTCCCGGTGGTGGCACCGCGCTCCGGCGGCGCGATCGACGTGGTCCGGCACCTGGAGACCGGGCTGCTCCACGACCCCGCCGACGAGCGCGGCCTCGCCGACGCGGTGGCGGCCCTGGCCGCGGACCGGCAGCGGGCTCTGCTCGGACGCCGCGGCCGCGAGGTCGCGACCCGGACCTGGCGCGACGCGGTCACCGAGCTCGTCGACGAGCAGTACCGACCGCTCCTCCCGCGGGTAGCGACCGGCGGGTAACCGGACGTAAGTCACACTGCCCGCGGGTCCCCGCGACGGGCGGGCCCGGTAGCGTGGCCTTTCGTGGCTACGACGACCTTGGTGACGGGAGCGCGCGCATCGCGCTCGACCATCACACTCAAGCTCCTGATGGCCGCGAGCGGCATCATCTTCATCCTGTTCGTGCTCGGGCACATGTACGGCAACCTCAAGGCCTTCGCCGGCCATGACGCCTTCAACGAGTACGCCCACCACCTCCGCACCCTGGGTGAGCCGATGCTCCCCTACGAGGGCTTCTTGTGGATCATGCGCGTGGGGCTGCTGGCGGCGCTGATCGTGCACGTGTTCTCCGCGGTGGCCCTGTGGCGCCGCGCCGGCGCGGCGCGCACCCAGAAGTACGTGATGAAGAAGAACCTCGCGTCGTCGTTCTCCTCGCGCTGGATGCGCTGGGGTGGGCTGACCATCTTGATCTTCTTGATCTGGCACCTGTTGAACTTCACGATCGGCAAGGTCAACGTCGCGGGCGGCGCGACCAACGACCCGTACAACCTCCTGGTCGACACCTTCGACACTTGGTGGATGACGATCATCTACCTGCTGGCGATGGTCGCGCTCGGCCTGCACCTGCACCACGGCACCTGGAGCGCCGCGCAGACGCTCGGCCTGACCAACAATGTCCGCGCCCGCCGCAACGCGAAGTCGCTCGGCTGGATCCTCGCCGTCGTGATCGCCGGCGGCTTCTCCCTCGTCCCGATCTTCGTCCTCGCGGGCGTCATCACCAAGTAAGGGGTCTCGCCGATGACCGACATGCCTGACACCACCCTCACCGGTGATCCCTCCCACGACGCTCCCGGGAGCCACGGCGACGACGCCGCCGGCTACTACACGCCCGGCCACCCGATCGCCGACACGAAGGCCCCGGGCGGACCGATCGACCAGCGCTGGCAGACCCGCAAGTTCGAGGCCCGGCTGGTCAACCCGGCCAACCGCCGCAAGCTCGACGTCATCATCGTCGGCACCGGCCTGGCCGGCGGCGCCGCGGCGGCCACGCTCGGCGAGGCCGGCTACAACGTGAAGTCCTTCTGCTACCAGGACTCTCCCCGCCGGGCGCACTCGATCGCCGCCCAGGGCGGCATCAACGCGGCGAAGAACTACAAGGAGGACGGCGACTCCGTCCACCGGCTGTTCTACGACACCGTCAAGGGTGGCGACTACCGCTCCCGCGAGTCGAACGTCTACCGGCTGGCCGAGGTCAGCACCAACATCATCGACCAGTGCGTCGCGCAGGGCGTCCCGTTCGCCCGCGAGTACGGCGGCCTGCTCGACAACCGCTCCTTCGGTGGCGTGCAGGTCTCCCGCACCTTCTACGCCCGCGGGCAGACGGGTCAGCAGCTGCTGATCGGCGCCTACCAGGCGATGGAGCGCCAGGTCGCCGCCGGCACCGTCACCCAGTACACCCGCCACGAGATGCTCGAGGTGATCGTCGTGGACGGGAAGGCGCGCGGCATCATCGCCCGCGACCTCGTCACCGGCGAGATCGAGACCCATCTGGCCGACGTCGTGGTGCTCGCGACCGGCGGCTACGGCAACGTCTTCTTCCTCTCCACCAACGCGATGGGCTCCAACGTCACCGCGTCCTGGCGTGCGCACCGCAAGGGCGCCTACATGGCCAACCCCTGCTACACGCAGATCCACCCGACCTGCATCCCGGTCACCGGCTCGCACCAGTCGAAGCTGACGCTGATGTCGGAGTCGCTGCGCAACGACGGCCGGATCTGGGTGCCGAAGAAGAAGTCGGACTGCGACAAGGCACCACGAGACATCCCGGAGGAGGACCGCGACTACTACCTGGAGCGGATCTACCCCTCGTTCGGCAACCTGGTCCCCCGCGACATCGCGTCGCGAGCCGCGAAGAACGTGTGCGACGAGGGACGTGGCGTCGGCCCGGCCGTCGAGGGCGTCCGCCGCGGCGTCTACCTCGACTTCAGCTCCGCCATCGAGCGCCTCGGTCGCGACGGCATCGAGGAGAAGTACGACAACCTCTTCGACATGTACGCCCGGATCACCGGTGAGAACCCGTACGAGACCCCGATGCGGATCTACCCGGCGGTCCACTACGTGATGGGCGGCCTGTGGGTCGACTACGACCTGCAGTCGTCGATCACCGGCCTGTTCGTGACCGGTGAGGCCAACTTCTCCGACCACGGGGCCAACCGGCTCGGTGCCTCGGCGCTGATGCAGGGCTTGGCCGACGGCTACTTCGTGCTCCCGCACACGATCCGCGACTACCTCGCCGACGGGCCGTTCGAGAAGATCGACGAGAGCCACCCTGCCGTCGTCGAGGCCAAGGAGGCCGTCGAGAGCCGGGTCGCGCACTTCCTGAGCACCAACGGCACCCGCAGCGTCGACTCCTACCACCGCGAGCTCGGCAACATCATGTGGGAGTACTGCGGCATGGAGCGGACCGAGGACGGTCTGAAGAAGGCGATCGACCTGATCCGCACCCTCAAGGACGACTTCTGGCGCAACGTCAAGGTGCTGGGGACGGCCGACAGCCTGAACCAGTCCCTGGAGAAGGCCGGCCGGGTGGCCGACTTCATCGAGCTCGGCGAGCTGATGTGCATCGACGCGCTCAACCGGCGCGAGTCCTGCGGTGGCCACTTCCGCGGGGAGTCGCAGACCGAGGACGGCGAGGCCATGCGCCACGACGACCAGTTCGCGTACGTCGCCGCCTGGGAGTTCGCCGGCGACGGCGAAGCGCCGGTCCTGCACAAGGAAGACCTGGTCTACTCGGCCATCGAGATGAAGCAGAGGTCCTACAAGTGAAGGTCACGCTCAAGATCTGGCGTCAGCCGGACGCCCAGACCCCGGGTGCGATGCACACCTACCCGCTGGACGGTGTCTCCGAGGACATGTCGTTCCTCGAGATGCTCGACGTCCTCAACGAGGGCCTGATCGCCCAGGGCGAGGACCCGGTGGCCTTCGACTCGGACTGCCGCGAGGGCATCTGCGGCATGTGCGGCCTGATGATCAACGGCGAGGCCCACGGGCCCGAGGTCACCACCACCTGCCAGCTCCACATGCGGTCCTTCAAGGACGGCGACGAGATCGTGATCGAGCCGTGGCGCGCCGATGCCTTCCCGGTGATCAAGGACCTGGTCGTCGACCGGGGCGCCTTCGACCGGATCATCCAGTCCGGCGGCTACATCTCCGTCAACACCGGCTCTGCGCCCGAGGCGCACTCCGTCCCGGTCCCCCGCGACGATGCGACCCGGGCGTTCAACGTGGCCACCTGCATCGGTTGCGGCGCCTGCGTCGCGGCCTGCCCGAACGGCTCCGCCTCGCTGTTCATGGGTGCCAAGATCACCCACCTCGGCGAGCTCCCCCAGGGTCAGCCCGAGCGCGACACCCGCGTGGTCGGCATGGTCGCCCAGCACGACGCCGAGGGCTTCGGCGGGTGCACCAACATCGGTGAGTGCACCGCGGCCTGCCCCAAGGAGATCCCGCTCGACGTGATCTCGCGCCTCAACTGGGACCTGCACCAGGCCCTGCGCCACGGTCACTGATCACCGCCGAACCGGCGCAGTCTGAACCCCGAGCCGGCGCAGTCTGACCGCCGAGCCGGCGCAGTCTTACCCCGTCAGGGAGTCAGACTGCGCCGACTCGGCGTTGCGACGCAGAATCCGGACGCCGAGGACGGCGAAGACGGTGCCGAGGACCAGGTTCACGAGGATCAGGCCGCTGTGGGCGATCCAGTAGCCCTGCGGACGGTCCTCGCCGGAGGCGTGGGCATCGTAGAGATTGCGGGCGAACATGAACCAGGTGACGGCGTTCCAGGCCGCGACGCCGACCATGAACCAGCCCAGACCCCGACCGGCCCTCATGACCGCCCCCTCGTCAGCTTCTTCATGAGTGCGACGACTCCGAGCGTGCTCACCGCACCGGCGAGGTAGGCCGGCACCCAGGCCGGTCCCTCGTCCTCGGTGGGCCGTTGCCACACCGGCGGTGAGGGCGGGCCCTCGACGAGGCTCTCGGGCGCGGGGCGGGCCGCACGCGCCTCACGCGTGGTGTGCGCGAACGCCGCCGAGTAGAGGACGACCCGCGAGAAGTAGTTGATCCAGATGAGCACGATCAACGCGATCCCGAACGCCTGGAACGCCGGGTTGCCCTGGGTGCTGCGGAAGAGCAGGCCCGAGAGCTGCTTGAGCACCTCGAAGGCGACCGCCCCCAGCACGGCGCCGGCCCACAGCGACCGGCGCGGGATGTGGGGACGTCCGAGCAGCACGAACATCGTGAAGAACAGCAGCATGTTGGCCGCGAAGCCGAAGCCGACGCTGATCAGCTTGACCAGCCAGCCGAGGTCGGGTCCGATGTCGAGCCAGTCCAGCAGGTCCTGGGAGAAGCCACCCACCAGACCCGCGACCGCGACCGCGACGAACAAGATGGCGCCGATCACGAGCAGGGTGATCAGGTCGCGCAGCTTGCCGACCACGAAGCTGAGCCGCTCGACATCGGCCTTCTCGAAGACGACGACCAGCGCCCTGCGCATCGCGGAGAGCCAGCCGAGGCCGGAGTAGAGCAGCACGATCGCACCGACGAGGCCGAGCGTGCTGGCAGCCTGCTCGATCTGGTCGATCCGGATCTGGCCATCCGCCGAGCCGACCAGGCCCGGCATGACCGAGTTGATCACGTCCGTCATGGTCTGGCGGGCGTCGGCGTAGATCCGGGAGAGCCAGCCGACCACGAAGAACGCGAGAGCGAGGATCGGGAAGAACGACAAGAACGCGAAGTAGGTGACCGCTCCGGCCTGCTGGCTGGCCTTGACCGCGCCGTAGTGCTCCTGCATCCGCACGACGTGGTCGACCAGCGGACGGCGCTGACGGACGTCCTCGATACGGGCGGTGACCCGTTCCTTGAACGACGCCATCAGGAGGCCGTCGCGGCCCGGAGCGGGAAGTCGCGGGTGGGTCGCCAGCCCGTGTCTTCCTCGTGCACGTAGAGGTGGAAGCCCTCGACGTCGAACTCGCACTCGAAGCCCGAGAGCTCGTCGAACGCACGGTCGAGCTGGTCGTCGCCCAGGTGATGCGCGATCGTGACGTGGGGGTGGTAGGGGTACTCCAGGTCCACGTCCAGCGCGCCCCGGCGCAGCGCGAGCGCCAGCTGCTCGCACTGGGAGATGCCTTCGACCAGCGTCACGAACACCACCGGTGAGATCGGCCGGAAGGTCCCGGTGCCGCGCAGATGGACGCTGAAGCCCTCGACCTCGGCCGCCGCCTCCTCGAGGTGCTTCTCCACGTCGGGGAGGTCCACGGGGTCGATCTCCGTGGGCGGCACCAGCGTGATGTGGGTCGGGATCATGGTTGCAGTGGTATCCCCAACCGCGGTCCGGTAGTCCTGGAGCTCACTCGCCCAGGGCTCCGGGATGGCAACGGCTACGCCAATCGTGGGCACTCGATCAACCCTACTGGCCCGCCGCGACGAAGCCGACGCGCTCGTAGACGTCGCGCAGGGTGGCCGTGGCGACGGCCCCCGCCTGCTCGGCACCGCTGCGCAGCACCTCGGTGAGGTAGGTCTGGTCCTCCAGAAGCTCCAGGGTGCGCTCGCGGAACGGTCGGACGAACTCGACGACGACGTCGGCCAGGTCGGTCTTGAGCCGCCCATAGCCACTGTCGGCGTACTCCGTCTCGAGCTCGACGACCGGGCGCCCGGTCAGCGCGGAGTAGATCGTGAGCAGGTTGCTGACGCCCGGCTTCTCCTCCGGGTCGAAGCGGATCTCGGAGCCGGAGTCGGTCACCGCGGAGCGGATCTTCTTCGCCGAGACGGCGGGATCGTCGAGCATCTCGATGATGCCGGAGGGCGACGAGGCGGACTTCGACATCTTGGCGGTCGGGTCCTGCAGGTCGGTGATCTTGCCGGTCGTCTTCAAGATGTACGGCTCGGGCAGCCGGAAGGTCTTCTTGTAGCGGCTGTTGAAGCGCTGGGCGAGGTCGCGCGTCAGCTCGAGGTGCTGGCGCTGGTCCTCACCGACCGGCACGTAGTGCGGCCGGTAGAGCAGGATGTCCGCGGCCTGGAGGACCGGGTAGGTGAACAGGCCGACGCTGGCCGCGCCCTCCCCTCCCTTGACGGACTTGTCCTTGAACTGCGTCATCCGACGCGCCTCGCCGAAGCCGGTGAGGCACTGCAGCACCCAGCTGAGCTGGGCGTGCTCGGGCACCTGGCTCTGCACGAAGATCGCGGACCGCGCCGGGTCGATGCCCATCGCGACCAGCTGGGCGGCAGCGCGGAGGGTGCGCGCGCGGAGCACCTTCGGGTCCTGCTCGAGGGTGATCGCGTGCAGATCGGCGATGAAGAAGAACGGCTGGTGCTCCTCCTGCAGGTCCACCCACTGCCGCAGCGCGCCGAGGTAGTTGCCGAAGTGGAACGAGTCGGCGGTCGGCTGGATGCCCGAGAGCACCCGCGGACGGGCGACTGCCGAGCCCTGGCCGGCCGCCTGGACGGACGTCGAGGCCTCGGGTGCGGTCGTGGTGGACATGGCGGCCATTCTGGCCCATGGCCGCGGCCCCTCCGCCATCCGGGTTATCGGTTTGCGAGGTCGGTCACGGGGTTGGCAGGGTTCCCGCATGGTGCCCACCCTGACCGACGGAGTCGTGACGCTCCGCGCCCACCGGCCCGACGACGCCCGGGGATCCTTCGAGCAGTGTCAGGACCCGTCCTCCCAGCGGTGGACGACGGTTCCGGTGCCGTACTCGATGGACGACGCGCGGACCTTCGTCGGCTCCATCTGCCCGGGCGGGTGGGACGACGGGTCGGAGTGGGCGTTCGCCGTCGAGGCGGAGGGCAGGTACGCCGGGACCGTCTCGCTGCGCCCCGAGGGCTCGGACCGGGCCGAGATCGCCTACGGCTCGCACCCCTGGGTGCGCGGCACCGGCCACATGGAGCGCGGCCTCCGCCTGCTCCTCGACTGGGGCTTCGAGGAGCGCGGCCTGCACACGGTGATCTGGTGGGCGCACGTCGGCAACTGGGCGTCGCGCAAGCTCGCCTGGTGGCTCGGCTTCACGGTCGAGGGGGAGGTCCGTTCCTGGCAGGCGCAGCGCGGTGAGCTGCAGGACTCGTGGGTCGGCACGCTGCTGCGCGACGACCCGCGGAAGCCGGCCACACCCTGGCTGGACAACCCCGTCGTCGAGGGGGACGTGGTGCGCCTTCGTCCCTTCACCGAGGACGACGTGCCCCGAGTGGTCGAAGGCATCGGCGACGCGGAGACCCAGCACCGGCTCGCGTTCCTGCCGCGGGATCCCGGAGCAGCCGAGGGGCGCCACTACCTGGAGCAGGTCACGCAGCGGCTTGCGACCAACCACACCATCACGTGGGCCTGGACCGCGGCCGGCGACGACCTGCTGCTCGGTGCGGTGGGCCTCTACCGGATCGCCGGGGAGCCCGAGGTCGGCTACTGGGCCCACCCCGACGCGCGCGGACGCGGACTCACCACGGCCGCTGCGCGGTTGGCCGTCCGGTATGCGTTCGAGGTCCTGCACCTGCCACGTCTCGCCGCCTACGCCTCCGCCGGCAACACGGCGTCGCTCCGGGTGCTCGAGCGGCTCGGCATGCAGCGCACCGGCGTACAACGCCGGGCCGCCCGCGCCGGTGACGGCACCCTCGTGGATCTGGTCGGCTACGACATGCTGGCCGAGGAGTGGGTCGCCTCGTCCGGCTGATCCGCGCGGCGGGCCACGGCGGCCGACCAGAACAGCACGGCGATGCCGAGCACCGACAGCGCCGCGCCGACGAGCGCGGGGGCGCGATAGCCGTAGCCGGCAGCGATGACGATGCCACCGAGCCAGGCGCCGAGCGCGTTCGCGATGTTCAGCGAGGCGTGGTTCATGGCCGCGCCGAGAGTCTGCGCCTCCCCGGAGACGGCCATCAGCCGCAGCTGGAGGTTGACGACGAGCACCGAGCCGGTCGCCGTCACCAGGAACACCACCGGCAGCAGCGCCCACCCGAGCGGCGCGACCGCCCAGACCATGAGCATGACGACGGTGGAGGCGACGCCGGACCAGATGAGGGTCCGGAACACCGACCACTCAGCGAGCCGGCCCGCGACCCAGGTGCCGGCCACCATGCCGACACCGAACGCGGCGGTGAACAGCGGCACCGTCGCCTCGGGCAGGCCTCCGACTTCGGTGACCGTCGGCGCGATGTAGGAGTAGACGGCAAACAGTCCTCCGAAGCCCACCGCCCCGGCGAGGAGGGTCAGCATGGCCTGGCCGTTGCGGAAGAACTGCATCTCCTTGCGGCCGGTCGCGGCCGGGTTGCCCGGGCACGACGGCACGAACAGCCAGATCATCACCACCGCGAGCACGGCGACCCCTCCGGCGGCGACATAGGCCGCGCGCCACCCGGCCTGCTGCCCGAGCCAGGTCGCGGCGGGCACGCCGACGACGTTGGCGACCGACAATCCGAGCATCACGCTGGCGACCGCGCGCCCCCGGCGCTCGGGCGCTGCGAGGCTCGCGGCCACCAACGACGCGACACCGAAGTAGGCGCCGTGCGGGAGTCCGTCCAGGAACCGGGCCACGAACAGGACGCCGAAGCTGGACGCCATCGCGCTCATCGCGTTGAACCCGGCGTAGGCGGCCATCAGCCAGACGAGCAGGGCGCGCCGCGGCAGCTTGGCGCCGAAGATGGCGATCAGCGGTGCCCCGACGACGACGCCGAGCGCGTACGCCGAGATGATCTGCCCGGCCTTCGGGATTGACACGCCGACGCCTTCGGCGATCTGCGGGAGCAGCCCCATCGTCACGAACTCGGTCGTGCCGATCGCGAAGCCACCGAGCGCCAGCGCCAGCACCGCCAGGGTGAAGTGGCTGGCCCGGGGACGCTGCTCCGTCCGCGGGGTGGGCGCGGTCGTCGTCATGAGGGTGGGAGACCCTTTCCGGTCGAGCGGCAGAGACACGGCTGACGGCGTACGCAGCAGTCACCAGTCTCCAACTTGACCGGTCCAGCACCTATTCCTGGATCGGCACCGGAGGTGGCACGAGCCGGTCAGCCGCCTGCCTGCTCCTCCAGCGCCCGGGTGAGCAGCGCGACCAGGGCCTCGAGCTGGATGTCGACCGAGGAGCCGACCTCCTCGTCGGAGCCGTCGAGCGCGACCGCGGCCAGACCGGCCTTGCTGTCGATCAGCTCGGCGACCCGGGTGTCGATCGTCTGCGAGGCGA
This sequence comes from Nocardioides sp., assembly GCA_049593675.1. Lineage (GTDB taxonomy): Bacteria > Actinomycetota > Actinomycetes > Propionibacteriales > Nocardioidaceae > Nocardioides. Next base: position 5,819 of record JBAWHI010000075.1, on the reverse strand, counting down.
TGATCCGCCACGCCGTGACCGGCTCCTCCTGACCGATGCGGTGCACCCGGTCGATCGCCTGGGTCTGCTCGGCGTCGGTCCAGGACAGCTCGGCGAGCACGACGTTCGAGGCGGCCTGGAGGTTCACGCCGACGCCCGCCGCCGTCAGCGAGCAGACGATCACCGCGACCTCGGGGTCGTTGGTGAACGCATCGATGTTGCGCTGCCGCACGGCGGTGCTCTGGTCGCCGCGGATCGAGGAGTACTTCAGCCCGCGGGCGGCGAAGGTCTCCTCGGCAGCGTCCATCACCTCGATGTGCTTGGCGAAGAACACGACCTTGCCGACGCTGCGGGCCAGCTGGGCGGCGTAGTCGGACGCGAGGCCGGCCTTCGCCTTGCCGATCCGGCGCATCATGCTGAACACGTTCTCGCCGGTCGAGGTGTCCATGTCCTCGCGCTCCCACGTCGCGACGCGACGGACGAGCTCGTGGTCGATGCCCTCGACGGTCTTGCCGGAGGTCCGGGTCGCCAGCGCCATCTCGTAGCGCTCCACCAACCGACGAGCGAGCTCGCGCTCGGCCTCGCGGATCGAGCGCCCGGCCTCGTCGTCGAGCTCGACGGGCAGGTCGGCGATCCGGCGAGCCGGGATGTCGGCGGCGACATCGATCTTGCGGCGCCGGACGATGCCGCGGTCCACCACGGCGCGACGGGCGTTGGGGTAGAAGGACGGGTCCGCGGGCGTGAGACCGGTGTCCTCGAGCGCGTCCATCAGGGTGCCGAGCGGCATCTTCTCGTTGATCCAGCCGAGGAACTCCCAGATCGCCTGGAAGTCCTCGATGTCGTTGATCAAGGGGGTGCCGGTCAGGGCCATCAGCAGCGGTCGGCCGAACCGCGATCGGATCCGGTCGGAGAGGTGCAGGACGTTCTGCGAGCGCTGCGAGGACTTGTTCTTGATGAAGTGCGCCTCGTCGACGACCATTCCGCGCATGCCGTGGGTGCCGAGCCAGCCGACGTGGCGATCGAGGATCTCGTAGTTCACCACGAAGATGTCGGCGAACCCGTCGACGTCCTCGCCGTCGCCGTGGATCACCGACACGGTCTTGTCCGGCGTCCAGAGCCCGACCTCGCGCGCCCAGTTCATCTTCACGACGTTGGGGACCACGACCAGCAGCGGATAGGCGTCGGCGGCCTGGGCCGCCAGCAGCGCCTGCGCGGTCTTGCCGAGACCGGGCTCGTCGGCGAGCAGGAAGGTGCGGTGGCCGTCCGCGGCAGCGGCGACGAGCTGGCCCTGGTGGTGCATCAGCTCACGCCCGTCGGGCAGGCGAAGCTGCTCCGCCTCGGGGAGCGGCATGCACGACACGCCGTTGCTGGCGTACTCGAAGGAGCGGAACAGCGGACCGAGCAGCTCCCAGCCGGCCAGCCGGCGAGCGCGGCCGCTGCCCTGCTGGACCGCGCCGAAGTCGGGGACGAGGAACGGGTTCGCGAGCTGGCGCGACACCACGGACTGCGGGACCTTGCGGCGGGTCACGACCACCGAGTCGTCGGCCGCCTCGGGCTCGACGACCTCTTCCTCCGGGACCTCCATGCCGGCCTGGACGAGCATCCGGCGGCGCAGGTCGCGCGCCTCGTCGGAGACCTCTGAGTCCTCGGCGAGCAGGGCGAGCAGCGACGGCTGCTGGGCCGCCGTCTTGGCCAGGATCGTCGCGATCCCGTCGAGCCGCTTGAGCTGGTCGGCCCGGTGGGCCTCCGTCGCCTCCGTGTCGGCCTTGAGGCTGGCCCGCTCCTCGCGGACCAGCAGCGCCACGACCTGGAACTTGGTGCGCGTGCTGTCGTTGACCGCGCGACGCTGCACCGCGGTCTCCACCTCGCGCACGGCGCGGGCGAGCACCGGGATGATGCCTTCGTTGTCGAGCGCGCGGCCGCGACGCTGGTTGCGCGCGGGGTTACGGCGGTTCGCCGACTGGCGCTGGCCCGTTCGAGCCAAGGAGCCCTCCTCTGGGACTGCCCGGTGCGGTACGACGTCTGCCGGGAGTGGCCCGGGCAACCACCCTCGCAACGACTCGGACACCACTGGCGAAGCGATCGAGCTCGGAGATGACCGGTCAGACGGTCGGTCCGGAGGGGCGTGGCACCCTGCCCGCGGCCACGCGGGGCCGTCGGTGTGCGGCCATGCTACCGCGGCGCGGCGCGCGGACCCAGTCGGTGCGCGAGCATCGGCGCGCCGACACCGGCGGCGACCTGGGATGTGTCGCGGACCACGCGTCGTCAGGATAGTTGCCTCCGGCAACCACATGTACGATGCATCGGGTGTCCAGCCCGACCCCTGCCCTCTCCCGGTCCGCCTCCCTGATCGCCGTCATCGTCTTGTGCTTCGGCGGCCTGACGGCGGCGCTCACCCAGACCCTGGTCATCCCGATCCAGAGCGAGCTGCCGAGCCTGCTGGGGTCGTCGGCGGCGAACACCGCCTGGGTCGTCACCATCACCCTGCTCGCTGCGGCGGTCTCGATGCCGGTGGCCGGCCGGCTCGCGGATCTCTTCGGCAAGCAGCGGATCCTGGTCGCGACGGCCGCGTTCCTGGTCGTCGGCTCGATGGTGTGCGCCCTCTCCAACACGCTCGGCCCGATCCTGGTCGGTCGGGGGATGCAGGGTGTCGCGATGGGCTTCATCCCGGTGGGGATCTCGCTGATGCGCGAGATCACCCCACCCGACCTGTCCGCGACCGCGATGGCGGCGATGAGCGCCACCCTCGGTGTCGGTGGCGCGATCGGCCTGCCGCTGTCGGCCTGGATCGTCGAGGTCGGCGACTGGCACACCCTGTTCTGGGTCGCGACGGCACTCGGGGTCGTCGTCCTGGCGCTGAGCTGGTTCGCGGTCCCCCACGTCCACGACGCCCAGTCCGGACGCTTCGACCTCCCCGGAGCGGTCGGACTCGCGATCGGGCTCATCTCGGTCCTGGTCGGCATCTCCAAGGCCACGACCTGGGGGTGGGGCGACCCGCGCACGCTCGGCGCGATCACCGTCGGCCTGATCGTGCTGGTCGCCTGGGGCGCGTTCGAGCTGCGGCAGAGCGACCCGCTGGTCGACCTGCGCACCAGCGCCCAGCTGCCGGTGCTCATGACCAACATCGCCGCCCTCGCGATCGGCTTCGGCATGATGGCCCAGGCGATCGTCGTACCTCAGCTGCTGCAGCTGCCCGAGGAGACCGGCTACGGCCTCGGGCAGACGATCCTGCAGGCCGGGCTCTGGATGGCTCCCGGCGGGCTGATGATGATGCTGTTCGCCCCCGTCTCGAGCCGGCTGATCCGCGGCATCGGCGCCAAGCACACGCTGATGATCGGCGCGGCGGTGCTCGGGGCCGGCTACCTCGTCGCGTTCTTCCTCATGGCGGCTCCATGGCAGCTGCTCGTCGCATCGTGCGTCGCGAGCGCCGGCGTCGGCATCGGGTACGCCGCGATGCCGACCCTGATCCTCGATGCGGTCCCGGTGCGTGAGGCCGCCTCCGCCGTCGGCCTGAACTCGCTGATGCGATCGGCCGGCACGACGATCGCCGCGGCCGTGATGGGCACCGTGCTCACCAGCAGCACCAACACGTTCGGCGGGTTCGAGGTGCCCACGCTCGGCGCCTTCCAGGCGTGCTTCGCCGCCGGAGCCCTGGCCGCGTTCCTGGGCGTCGCCATCACCGCGACGATCCCGCGACGCACCCCCGACCCGGTGGTGCCTCAGTCCGAGGTGCGCACCGTGGCGTGAGCGCGGTCCAGCGCGTCGTTGAGCTCCCGCAGCGCGGCGACGAGCTCGTCGCCACGCTCCTCCCCCAGGGACTCGACTGCCTCGGCCCAGACCTCGCCACGCAGCCGGCCGTCGTGGACGTAGCCCGCCCGACCTGCCTCGGTCGGCCGCACCACCCGCTGGGTGCCGCCCGCCTCGACGCACCGCTCGACGAGTCCGTGCCCGACCGCCGCCGCGACCTGCCGGCTGATCGTGGAGCGCTCGAGCCGCAGGTCGTCGGCGAGGACGCTCAGCGTCCGAGGCCCCTCCTCGACCAGCACCCGGAGGATCCGGAACGCGGAGTCGTCGAGCACCGACCCGGGGTACGTCGTGATCCGTCGCCGCGTGAGCCGCATGATCTCGCTGCCGAGCGCACGCATCCGAACCTCGTCCACGGCGGCTGACTCTACTGCCGCGGTCAGGTCAGGGTGTCCGCGATCGCCACCACCAGGCCCCCGAGCAGGAACGCGACGATCACCGCCACCAGGGCACCGGTCGAGATGTCCGGGATCCATCGGCGTGCACCGCTCGGGTCGGCTCCGTCGTGGTACTCGTGGGTCAGCGCGTGGCCCTTGCCGCGCCGCAGCAGTGCCCGGTTGACCGGGTAGGCGGCGAAGAACGCGACCGTCAGCGCGAGCCCCATGCTCAGCCAGAACACGACGTTGACCAGCCCCGCGTCCATCGCGCCCGGGATCAGCACCATCACCAGGTTGTCCACGACCTCCATGGTCAGGATCGAGAGCGTGTCCGCAGCCAGGACCACCTTGAGCGCCACGCCGACGGCGAGCCCTGAGCGCAGCAGCGGCAGGGTCGACAGCGCGTAGCCGAAGCAGAACGCCAGGGTCACCGAGATCGCCACCGTGGCCCCGGCGTGCAGGCCCGCAGCAGTGCCGATCAGCATGCCGACGATCTCGCCGATCGCGCAGCCCGTCAGGCAGTGCAGGGTCGCACTGACCGCGGTCGCGTTCAGGCTCGAGGTGGCGTGCTCCGACGGGTGGTCGTGACCGCTCATCACCTGATCATCTCCAACCGAGCCCCGGTGCCACCAGTCTCACCACACTGTCGAGCACGTGCGCGTTGTAGTCGACTCCGAGCTGGTTCGGCACGGTCAGCAGCAGCGTGTCGGCGGCGGCAACGGCCTCGTCCGCGGCCAGCTCCTCGATGAGCCGGTCGGGCTCGCCGGCGTAGGTCTTGCCGAAGCGGGCGATGCCGCCGTCGATGTGGCCGACCTGGTCCTGGCTGCTGGACTCGTGACCGAAGTAGGCGCGGTCCTGGGCGCTGACCACGGGGAAGACGCTGCGGCTCACCGAGACCCGGGGCTCCCGCTCGTGACCGGCCGCCCGCCAGGCGTCGCGGAAGCGCTGGATCTGCTCTGCCTGGAGCTGGTGGAACGGGACGCCGGTGTCCTCGGTGAGCAGGGTCGAGCTCATCAGGTTCATCCCCTGCGCAGCCGTCCACTCCGCCGTGGCCCGGGTGCCCGCTCCCCACCAGATCCGATCCCGCAGCCCGGGCGAGTGCGGCTCGATGCGCAGCAGCCCGGGTGGGTTGGGGAACATCGGGCGCGGGTTCGGCTCCGCGAAGCCGCGACCCTCGATCACGTCGAGGAAGATCCGGTTGTGCTCCCGGGCCATGTCGGCATGGTCGGAGCCCTCGTCGGGGACATGGCCGAAGTAGCGGAAGCCGTCGACGACCTGCTCCGGCGACCCGCGACTCACGCCGAGCTGGAGCCGGCCGCCCGCGATCAGGTCCGCGGCGCCGGCGTTCTCGGCCATGGAGAGCGGGTTCTCGTAGCGCATGTCGATGACGCCGGTGCCGATCTCGATCCGGCTCGTGCGTGCACCGACCGCAGCGAGCAGGGGGAAGGGCGAGGCGAGCTGACGGGCGAAGTGGTGCACCCGGAAGTAGGCGCCGTCGACGCCGATCTCCTCCGCTGCGACCGCGAGCTCGATCGACTGCAGGAGGGCATCGGCGGCCGAGCGGGTCTGCGACTGCGGGGACGGCGTCCAGTGTCCGAACGAGAGGAATCCGATCTTCTTCATGCCATCTCCAACACCGCAGAAGCGTCGATCTTCCCG
>JBAWHI010000074.1:0-6421 GCA_049593675.1 Nocardioides sp. | reverse complement strand
CGCAGCACCAGCGGGCCACCGTCTCCTCCGTCGGGAGCGACGAGGTAGACGATCTCCTGGCGGGTGGTGAAGGCCGCGTCGACGATCCGCTCGCCCGGCGCGACGCCGGTCTCGAGCTCGGACCCCGAGCGGGTGTCGTAGAGGAGCGGGCGGTACGGATCGCCCGGTCGCCACGGGCCCGGCTCCCTGGTGAGGGCGAACGCTCCGCCCCAGGAGAGCCGGCCCCCTACGCCGATGCGCAGGAAGTCGCCCTGGAACACCGGCTGCACGATCTCGATCCGGTCGTCGCGCTGGTAGACCCGGGTCGCGGCCGACACGTCGACGAGGCCCGTGGGCTGGAGCCGCTCGGGCTCGTCGTCGGGCGGCGCCCAGGTGAAGTCCCGGTCGCCGAGCCCGAAGTGGACCAGGCCCGCGTCGATCGCGATCGGGCGGACCGAGGAGGCCGAGCGCAGTCCGCCGACCTCGGTCGCGTCCTCGACGTCCCAGACGACCAGCCGCCCGGAGGCACCCGGCTCGACCCAGGCGGCCCACCCCTCCTCCGTGGAGCCGAGGAGGTCGGAGCCGGGGACGGCGATGCCCACCTCGATGACCCGTCCCTCGGCGTCGACCTGCCCCACGATCCCGTCCTGGTCGAGATAGACGGCCGCGTCGCCGACCGCGGTGAGATCCGTGAGGCCGGAGATCTCCACGATCACCGAGCGCAGGTGCAGGCGGCCGTCGGCGTACCACGGGAGGTCGATCGGGTTGGGCTCCGGGACGACGTCGACCGACCGCTCGCGCACGCCGTCGCCGAGCTGGAGCACCGCCCAGACCGCGAGTCCCGCAACGAGGAGCGCGAGCAGGGTGCCGGCCAGCGCCCTGCGGCGACGGTGACGCCGTTGGTCCAGCGAGCGGCGGGTGATCTGCGGGTACGCCGGTGGCGGGACCCCGATCGCCGCGCCGACCGACCGGACCCGCTCGTCGGCCGGCGCGCCGTCCACCCGCCGGCGGACGGCGTCCTCGTCCAGGTCGAGCACGTCGGCGACCTGCCCGTCGGACAGGCCGGCGAAGGCGCTCAGCACCAGCACCTCCCGCTGGCCGTGGCTCAGCGCATCGAGCCGAGTGAGCAGCTCGGCCGCCGACCCCTCGGTGGCCCCGCCCTCGGCGGGGTCGGGCCCCGGATCGGGGAGCCCGCGCCGCTGCCGCTGGTGCCAGCACCCGATGACGGCCCGATAGACGTGCGTCTCGACGTCGTCGGAGCGCAGCACCCGGGTCCACCCGCTGCTGCAGCGCGCGAGCCCGGCGACCACGACGTCCTCCGCGACGGCGCCGGGCGCCCCGAGCAGGACGACCGAGCGGACCAGCACCGGCCAGCGGGCCGCGACGTAGGACGCGAAGTCCGCGTCCTGCCCGCCCACCGGCCCGCTCCTCGGTGCGGGTCTACTCGTGCAGGGACATGGGGCCGTAGACCCGACGCTCGCCCTCGAACAGCGTCACGGCGTCGACCCCCTCGGCGGCGAGATCGGACCAGATCTCCCCCACCCAGGACTCGGCGTCGGCCTGGGAGACGAACCGCTGGTCGGCCAGGTCACCCGCCACGGTGACCTCGTCGCCGGAGCCGTTCTCGAGCCGCCAGGCCCAGGGCCGGTCGGTCGGGGACGGCGGACGGAACGTCGGCGGCTGCTCGGGCAGGTTCATGTCAGGACTCCCGGACGGACGGGTCGAGGAACGGTGGCTTGGTCAGACGGAAGATCTCGCGGCGCCCACGGATGTCGACGCCGACCTCGGCGTCCGCGTCGACGAAGCTCGGCACCAGCGCGAGCCCGATCCCCTTGCGCAGCGTCGGGGAGAACGTGCCCGACGTGACCGCACCGAGGAGCACGTCGGACGTCAGGCTGACGCTCATGTGGGGGCGCGGGATCCCGCGCCCCGTGGCGACCAGCCCGCGCAGCACTCGCTGGGGTCCGGCGGACCGCTCGTCGGTGAGCACGTCGCGACCCCAGAAGGCCGGCTTCTTCCAGCCCACGGCCCAACCCAGCCGGGCCTGGTTCGGGGTGATGTCGAGCGAGATGTCCTGCCCGTGCAGCGGGTAGCCCATCTCGGTGCGCAGCGTGTCGCGCGAGCCCAGCCCGCACGGGAGGATGCCGTGCTGCTCCCCCGCGGCGAGGATCGCGTCCCAGAGCGCCACGGCGACGGCGTTCGGGGCAACCAGCTCGTAGCCGCGCTCGCCGGTGTAGCCGGTGCGGCAGACCACCACGGTCTCGCCGTGGGCGCCCTCGATGTCCGGGACGGCCTCCACGAACGACATGTAGTCGTGGCCCACCGGCAGACCGAGCTCGGCCAGCACCTCGTCGGAGCGGAAGCCCTGGACGGCGAGGACGACATGCTCGCGGTGCTGATCGGTGATCGTCACGCCGTCGGGCGCCTCGGCCGCGAGCCGCCGGGCGACCTCGGCGGAGTTGGCGGCGTTCGGGATCAGGAACACCCGCTCCTCGTCGTACAGGTAGGCGATCAGGTCGTCGACGACGCCGCCGGTCGCGTCGTCGCAGCACAAGGTGTACTGCGCCCGGCCCGGGCCGATCCGCGCGAGGTCGTTGGTCAGGGTGCGGTTCACGAACGCGGCTGCGCCCGGCCCCGCCACCAGGACCTTGCCGAGGTGGCTGACGTCGAAGACGCCGACCCCCTCGCGCACCGCGGTGTGCTCCTTGACGACACCCGCGGCGTACTCCAGCGGCATCGACCAGCCGCCGAACTCGGCGAACTTCGCGCCGAGCGCCTGGTGCCGGTCGTGGAGCGGTGACAGGAGGAGATCGCCCATGGCTCGGAACCTACCGCAGCGTCGAGGCGCTGCCGGTCCTGCACTGCCCGACCGAGACCCGTCTATCCTGCCCCGGTGACGTCGTACACCCTGAGCAGCTCCAGTCCAGCGAAGACCCGATGCGATGCCGTGGTCGTCGGCGTCGTGCAGACCGCGAAGGGACCGGAGCTGGCAGACGCCGGCGCCGACGTGGCGAAGGCCTACGGCCGCAAGCTCCGCCCGATGCTGTCCACCCTCGGCGTCACCGGCAAGGCCGGCGAGGTCGTGAAGGTTCCCACCTCGGGCACCGTGTCCTCGGCGCTGCTGGTGCTGGTCGGCCTCGGCAAGGAACCGAGCACCGTCGCGGTGCGCCGCGCCGCCGGCGTCGCCGCCCGCGCGGTCACCAATGCAGCCTCCGTCGCGGTGGCCCTGCCCGCCGACTCCCCGGAGCTGGTGCGTGCGGTGACCGAGGGCTACGAGCTCGGCGCCTACACCTTCACGAGCTACCAGAGGAAGCCGGCCAAGGACGCCCCGGCCGAGGTCGCGGTGCTCAGCCCGGCCGCCCGGAAGAAGGCCGTGGTCACGGCCTTCGACGAGGCCCGGATCGTCGCCCGCGCGGTCGCCACGACCCGCGACTGGGTGAACACCCCGCCCGGCGACCTCACGCCGCCGGCGTTCGCCGACGCCGTGGCCGAGACGACCAAGCAGCTCACCAAGGGCCGCGGCGCCCCGAAGGTCGAGATCACCGTCCTCGACGAGGTGGAGCTCGCCGAGCTCGGCTGCGGCGGCATCCTCGGCGTCGGAGCGGGCTCGGCCGCACCCCCGCGGCTGGTCGAGCTGCGCTACCGCCCGAAGGGGGCCACGCAGCACCTGGCCCTGGTCGGCAAGGGCATCACCTTCGACTCCGGCGGGTTGAGCATCAAGCCCGCCCAGGGCATGGGCGAGATGAAGTCCGACATGGCCGGCGCCGCCGCGGTCGTCCAGGCCACCCACGCCATCGCCGCGCTCGGGCTGCCGATCCAGGTGACGGCCTACGCACCGATGGCGGAGAACATGCTCTCCGGCTCCGCGACCCGACCCGGCGACGTCCTGCGGATGTACGGCGGCACCACCGTCGAGGTCCAGAACACCGACGCCGAGGGCCGCCTGGTGCTGGCCGACGCCCTGGTGCGCGCGACGGAGCAGAAGCCCGACGTGATCCTCGACGTCGCCACCCTGACCGGGCACATGGTCGTCGCGCTCGGCGACCGGGTGGCCGGGGTGATGGGGTCCGACGAGGTCGTCGACAGCGTCCTCGCTGCTGCGCAGACGGCCGGCGAGGAGATGTGGCCGATGCCGATCCCCGAGCAGATGTCCGAGCGGATCACCAGCAGCAAGATCGCCGACCTCTCCCAGCACGACTGGATCCGCTGGGGCGGCGGCCTGTTCGCCGCCGCGTTCCTGCGCGAGTTCACCGCCGGCCTGCCGTGGGCGCACCTGGACATCGCCGGGCCGTCGTTCAACTCCGGCGGCGCCTGGGGTCACGTCACCCCCGGCGGGACCGGGGTCGCCGTCACCACCCTCGTCGAGTTCGCCCGGTCGCTGGCCGAGCAGAAGTAGTCGGCCGGGGGAGAGTTTTGTCGGTCGGCCGACGAAGCTCGCGCCTGGACCACGGAGCTTTGCCGTCCAGGGTTGCGTTCTGTCGGCCGGCCGACAAAGCTTCCCGGCCCGCCGACCCGGCCCCTACGACCCGCCCTGCAGCTTCTTGCGGCGGTTGTAGTCGCGCATCCGCTGAGGGATGCCGACCACCGCTGCGTCGTACGACGGGATCTGGAAGCGGTTGCAGAAGTCGTGTGCCCAGCCGACGGAGGGCACCCGGCGCCGGGTCCACTCCCCGTCGTGGGCCACGAGCAGCAGAGTCACGTCGCTCACCGCGGTGCGGGGCTCGACGAAGCCCTCGACGCCGCGCCGGGCGGTGACCCAGGCCTGCAAGTGGTCGACGTCGGCGGTGCCGGAGGCGCGCACCGTCGTCGATCCGGTGCGGTACGCGTCCTGGGCCGGACCCCGCATCTTCTGCTTCGGGCCCCGGCGGAACCGGTCCATCCAACTCATGGGGACAGTGTGCCAAGGATGCCTACCGGGGCGTAGGAGGCCGGTGTGGACACGTGGACGAGAAGTGCAAGGATGGCCTCGTGGCGGATCCCGACTTCGACGTTCTCATCCTCGGTGCGGGCTCGGGCGGCTATGCCTGTGCCTTGCGGGCGGCCCAGCTCGGACTCAGGGTCGGCCTGGTCGAGAAGGGCAACCTCGGCGGCACCTGCCTCCACGTCGGGTGCATCCCCACGAAGGCGCTGCTGCACGCCGCCGAGATCGCCGATCAGACCCGCGACGCGGAGTCCTTCGGGGTGCGGGCCACCCTCGACGGCATCGACATGGCCGGTGTCAACGCCTACAAGGACGGCGTCGTCTCCCGGCTCTTCAAGGGCCTCGCCGGTCTGATCAAGGGGCGCGGCATCACCGTGATCGAGGGCGCCGGCCGGCTGAGCGGCCCCCGCGAGATCACCGTCGGCGACACGACGTACTCCGGCAAGCACGTCGTGCTCGCGTCCGGCTCCTACTCCAAGACCCTCCCCGGCCTCGAGGTCGACGGCGAGCGGGTGATCACCTCCGAGCAGGCGCTGACACTGGACCGGTTGCCCGCCTCCGTGGTGGTGCTGGGCGGTGGCGTCATCGGCTGCGAGTTCGCCAGCGTCTGGCGCAGCTTCGGCGCCGACGTGACGATCGTCGAGGCGCTCCCCCGGCTGATCGCCGTCGAGGACGAGGCGTCCTCCAAGGCGCTGGAGCGGGCCTTCCGCAAGCGCAAGATCGCCTTCCGCACCGGCACCCCGTTCGAGAGCGTGACGACCACCGACACCGGTGTCGCCGTGACCGTGGAGGGCGGTGACGTCATCGAGGCCGAGCTGCTGCTGGTCGCGGTCGGGCGCGGCCCCGTGACCGACGGGCTCGGCTACGACGAGCAGGGCGTCGAGATGGATCGCGGCTTCGTGCTCACCGATGACCGCTGCCGCACCAACGTCGAGGGCGTCTACGCCGTCGGCGACATCGTGCCCGGCCTCCAGCTCGCGCACCGCGGCTTCCAGCAGGGGATCTTCGTGGCCGAGGACATCGCGGGCCTCGACCCGCGTCCGGTCGACGAGGCCGGCATCCCGCGGGTCACCTACTCCCACCCCGAGGTCGCGTCGGTCGGCCTCGACGAGGCGAAGGCCGCAGAGACCTACGGCGCCGACGGCATCGAGACCCTCACCTACGACCTGGGGGGCAACGGCAAGAGCCAGATCCTCAAGACCCAGGGCTTCGTGAAGCTGGTGCGCCGCAAGGACGGTCCGGTGGTCGGGGTGCACCTGGTCGGCGACCGCGTCGGCGAACTGATCGGCGAAGCCCAGCTTATCTACAACTGGGAGGGGTACCCCGAAGACGTGGCTCCTCTTGTGCACGCCCACCCGACCCAGAACGAAGCCCTCGGCGAGGCCCACCTGGCCCTCGCGGGCAAGCCGCTGCACGCCCACTCCTGAACCGAATCCAGAACCAGTAGCGAAGGAACTCCATGGCCACCGAAGTCAACCTCCCGGCACTCGGCGAGTCCGTCACCGAAGGCACCGTCACCCG
>JBAWHI010000073.1:0-1833 GCA_049593675.1 Nocardioides sp. | reverse complement strand
GAGCGGCAGCCCGGCGTGGTCGACCAGGAACAGCTGGCGCTGGTAGTCGCCGACGTACTCCCGGAAGGAGAGGGTCCGCTCCAGCACCTGCTGCGGCGACCCCACGGTCAGGGGCGTCGCCTCGGTGAAGTCCTCCATCGAGGGACCGTGCCCGTAGACGGGTGCATTGTCGAAGTAGGGACGGAACTCGTTCCAGGCGTCCTGGCTGTTCGGCCGCATGAAGAACTGACCGCCCAGGCCGACGATCGCGGTGTCGGCCGGCCCGTGGCCGTAGTGCTCGAACCGGCGCCGGTAGAGGTCGACCATCTGCTGGGTATGCCCTGCCGGCCAGAAGATGTGGTTGTGGAAGAAGCCGTCGCCGTAGTACGCCGCCTGCTCGGCGATCTCGGGACTGCGGATCGAGCCGTGCCAGACGAACGGCGCGACGCCGTCCAGGGGTCGCGGGGTCGAGGTGTAGCCCTGGAGCGGTGTCCGGAACTTGCCCTCCCAGCTGACGACGTCCTCGGTCCAGAGGCGGCGCAGCAGCGCGTAGTTCTCGATCGCGAGGTTGATGCCCTCGCGGATGTCCTTGCCGAACCACGGGTAGACCGGACCGGTGTTGCCACGGCCCATCATCAGGTCGACGCGGCCGTCGGTGAGGTGCTGGATCTTCGCGTAGTCCTCGGCGATCAGCACGGGGTCCGTCGTCGTGATCAGGGTCGTCGCGGTCGAGAGGATGAGCCGCTCGGTCTGGGCGCCGATGTAGGCCAGCGTCGCGGTCGGGTTGGACGCGATGAACGGCGGGTTGTGGTGCTCACCGGTCGCGAACACGTCCAGGCCCACCTCCTCGGCCTTCTTGGCGATCTCGACCGTGGCCTTGATCCGCTCGTGCTCCGTGGGGGTGCGTCCCGTCGTCGGGTCCATCGTCACGTCGCCGACCGAGAAGATGCCGATCTGCATGTCGTTCACTGTCCTCTGCTCGTGATGGGCGGATAGTTGAATTCCGTACTAGAGCGGTAACGGGACTGCTGCGCCGGCTATTCCTGACACGATGCGCCGGTGGCCACACCGACGAGTCCGCGACGCTGCCCGGCCTGGGTGCCGGTGCTGATCATCCTCCTGACCGTCGCCCAGCTCGCGGTCGCGCAGTGGTGGCCCGGGATCGACCGGTTCGCCGACAAGGCGTTCGGCGCCCGACTGCTCGCCTACCCCCTGCTGATGCTGATCGCCCCCGTCGTCTGGTGGCTCGTGAACCGGCACCGCCAGCCGCGCCCGGCGCCGCCGTACGGCGCCTTCTCGCTGGTGATGGTGCCGTTCCTGATCGACGTCACCGGCAACAGTCTCGACCTCTACGACTCGCTGGTCTGGTGGGACGACCTCAACCACTTCGTGAACTGGCTCCTGCTGCTCACGGGCATCGGGCTCCTGCTCTGCACGGCCGTGCGTCCGCCGTGGGCCGTAGTGATCGTGGTCTGCGGCCTGGGCGCGATCCTGGCGATCGGGTGGGAGATCGGCGAGTGGTGGACCTTCATCCGGCACGGGACCGAGATCGAGACGGCGTACGAGGACACCCTCGGCGACGAGGTGCTCGGCACCCTCGGTGCGCTCTGCGCCGGGTTCGTGGTGCTGGCCACCGTGCGGCACCGGGAGCGCCGGGCGGCCTGAACGCCCGCTCCGGGCGCCGGACTCTCGAGGGGCGAGACGAGCAGGGCGGTGAAGCCTTGATCGGTGGGTACAGGCTGGGAGACGCCGCCGACCACGACCCCCGGGAGGGACCATGCCTGATCTGCCCCAGCCGAACGACGGCACCTCGATCGAGAACGCCCCCTCGGCCGAGGCCGAGCTGGGCTCGAC
>JBAWHI010000072.1:0-4419 GCA_049593675.1 Nocardioides sp. | reverse complement strand
ACCGAGACCTGGGACCTGAGCCACTGCAACTCCGCCGCCAAGTGGCTGTTCGGGGTACTGCGCTACCCGCAGACCCACGCCCGGTCGATCGAGCGGACCCTGGCCAACCTCAAGCAGGCTGCCGAGGCCGACGCCGCTGCCTGACCCTCGTCAGCCGCGCCCGTGCGGCGTCCGCCAGCCGGCGGCGTCGGGGCCCTTCGGCACGACCTGGGTCGGGTTGATGTCGCTCTGCACGACGTAGTAGTGCGCCTTGATCTGGTCGAAGTCGGTGTTGTCGCCGAAGCCCGGGGTCTGGAACAGGTCGCGCGCGTAGCCCCACAGCGCGGGCATCTCGATGAGCTTGTTGCGGTTGCACTTGAAGTGCCCGTGGTAGACCGCGTCGAAGCGCGCGAGGGTCGTGAACAGCCGCACGTCGGCCTCGGTGATCGCGTCGCCCATCAGGTAGCGACGGTCGGCGAGGCGCTCCTCGAGCCAGTCCAGGGCGGCGAAGAGCCGGTCGTACGCCGCCTCGTAGGCGGTCTGCTCGCCGGCGAATCCGCAGCGGTAGACGCCGTTGTTCACCTCGGTGTAGATCCGCTTCATGACCTCGTCCATCTCCTCGCGGAGGGCGGCGGGCCACAGGTCGGGGGCGTCCGGGCGGTGGTGCTCGCGCCACTCGAAGAAGAGGTCGTGGGTGATCCACGGGAAGTCGTTGGTCACCACGCGACCGGAGGGGACGTCGACGACCGCCGGAACCGTGATCCCGCGCGGATAGCCGGGGTCGCGGGCGAAGTAGGCCTGCTGGAGCCGCTCGTAGCCGAGCACGGGGTCGACCCCGCCGGGGTCGAGGTCGAAGGTCCAGCTGCGCTCGTCGTGGCTCGGGCCGCACAGGCCCAGCGAGATGACGTCCTCGAGCCCGAGCAGCTGCCGGACGATGACCGAGCGGTTCGCCCAGGGACACGCCAGCGCGGCGACCAGCCGATAGCGGCCGGGCTCGACCGGCCACCGGTCGCTCTCGACCGGTCCGTGCTCCGGCGTGCGCCCCTCGCGGGTGATCCGGTCCGGAAGGTAGGTGGAGTCGCGCGTGAACTCCCCCGGTGCCGCGTAGTCCATGCGGCCCACTGTAGGTGAGCGCTCAACTACCTTGCGGGTCCCCCGCGGGAGCGAGCGATGCGACGAAGTCGAGCTTGTCGAGCACGGGCGGCGCGATCACGAAGGGGTAGAGGTCGTCCTTGCCCATGCTGCGGTTGATCATGTTCAGCGCCACGGTGAGCGGGATCCACACGCCGGTGACCAGGTCGGCGAACGTCGAGTACGCCGCTGCCGGCGCCACCGGACTCAGCCCGAACTCGCCCGCGGTCTCGATGGTGTCGCAGATGTGCAGGTAGTGCGCCCAGGTCTCCGCGAAGTCCTCGAAGGGGTGCATCGTGGCGTACGTCGAGATGAACGAGTCGGCCCAGTCGGCCGGCGGGCCCGCGGAGTAGTGCCGGTCCACGGCCGCCTGGTAGTCGGCCCTCTCGTCGCCGAACAGCTCCCGACACCGCGCCATCCGCTCCGGACCGCGGACCAGCTGCCACTCGTAGTAGTGGCCGACCTCGTGCCGGAAGTGGCCGAGCATGGTCCGGTAGGGCTCGGCCATCCGGGCCCGCACCCGCTCGCGGTAGGCGTCGTCGCTCTCGGCGAGGTCGATGGTGATCACGCCGGAGTCGTGACCGATGACCACGTTGTCCTCGGCGGCGTGCTCGGTGGTGCTGAGCAGGTCGAACGCCAGACCGTTCTCCGGGTCGGTGGTCCGGTCGACGACCGGGAGGCCGAGCGTGTCGAGCTCGACGACGAGGTGACGCTTGGCCTGCTCGGCCAGCCGGAACTGGCCGAGCCCCTCGTGGTCCTCGTCGCTCGGCCGGGTCCGCGTCAGGTCGCAGGCGGCGCACTGGCCCCCCTCGACGGCGGCCAGCCACGTGCAGCCCGACAGCCCGAGGTTGGTGCAGACCCACCAGTCCCGACCGCCCGCGTCGACGTACCGGCCGGACTCGTCGACGGGCACGACGGCCCGCTCCTGGCGTGCGTATCCGAGCGCGCTCCCGCAGGAGACGCAGCGGGAGTTCTCGAAGTAGAGCGGGTTGTCGCACACCCGGCAGCGGTAGGCCTTCACGCCCTCGACGTACCCACTTCGGCGACCGGCGCCACGTCGACCGACACCCGGAGCGTGGACGCCGTCGCCTCGGTGAAGATCACGCCCCGGACCGGGCTCACGTCGCCGTA
This sequence comes from Nocardioides sp., assembly GCA_049593675.1. GTDB lineage: Bacteria > Actinomycetota > Actinomycetes > Propionibacteriales > Nocardioidaceae > Nocardioides. The sequence goes on along the minus strand of JBAWHI010000072.1, from coordinate 2,178 downwards.
GTCACGACCACGCGCGACCGTGACGTAGCGGTCACCGACCCACTGGTCGTTGGTCGGGTCGACCGCGAGCCAGGACTCGGCGCCCGGGACCCACACCTCGACCCAGGCATGGCTGGCGTCCGCGCCGACGACCCGGTCCCGCCCCGGCGGCGGGGTCGTGGCGAGGTAGCCGCTGACGTAGCGGGCGGCCACGCCGTGCGCACGCAGGCAGGAGAGCGCGAGATGGGCGAAGTCCTGGCAGACCCCGGCCTGCTTGCGGAAGGTCTCCGCGACGGTGGACGTGACCGTGGTGGCCGTCGAGTCGTAGCGGAAGTCGGCGTGGATGCGGTGCATCAGGTCGGTCACCGCCTCCCCGATCGGGCGCCCGGGTCTCAGCGAGCGCGCGGCGTACTCGTGCGCCTCGGCGGTCTGCTCGACCGCGGCGGACGGCAGTGCGAAGTCGGTGGCCCGCCAGGCGTCCGGCGCCTGCGGCTCGAGCAGCGGCCGGGCCCGCTCCCACGGGCTCTCCAGCGCGGCCGGGGGGTACGTCGGCGACTCCACGTCCACGTCGCTGCGCCCCTCGACGACCAGCTCCCGGTGCGGGGAGGTCACCTGGAAGTAGGTCACCGTGTTGCCGTAGCAGTCCGTGTCGTGCGCCAGGTCGCCCGGCGCCGGCGTGACCACGACCTCGACCGACCGCACCAGCTGGTGCGGGAGGGTGCGCGGCACCAGGTGGGCGACGCCGAGGCTGTCGGTGACGTCAGCGTCGTAGGTGTACGCCGTGGCGTGGCTGACCTGGTACCTCATCGCTGCCCCACGACCGTCGGCGGGAGGGACAGGCCGGTCGCGTCCAGCGAGCGTGGGGCGGGCCCGCTCACGAAGTGGTGCTCCGCGACGGCGTCGCACGCCCGCGCGAGCTGGGCGCCGATGCGGTCCAGGAAGCGCGCCAGGTTCGGGCGATCCACCCCGCCGATGGCGACCAGGGTGGCGACGTCGGTCCCCGCCAGCTCGGCTGCGAGGTCCTCGAGCAGCCGCTCGGGGCGGGTCGATCCCGTCGAGGCCGTCAGCGCGGCGAGGTGCTCCGCAGCAGCGGCGAGCGAGAACGCCACCGACCGCGGGTTGGCCGGGTCCATCAGCAGCAGGTCGATGACGCCCGCGAGGCGGACGTAGCCGCGGTAGCGGCGCTGGTGGGTGACCCCGCTCTCGGCGGAGACGAGGACCGCGTTCGAGACGGCGCGGTCCACGTCGACGCCCCGACGCTCGGTCGTGGTGCTCGCCAGCAGCCGGCACACCTGCACGGCCCGCTCCAGGGCCCGACCCAGGCCGATCGCGTGCCAGCTCGGATCACGGATCATGCTGGCGGTGACGCCCTGCAACGACAGGATCCCGGTGAGCATCCGCCCCGCGCTCTCCGCCACCTGGTGCCCGTGCTCGCTCTCGACGAGCGCGTCCGCGGCTCGGTCGGTCGTGCCGAAGGCGCGCCAGACGTCGGGCGAGAGCTGGTCCCGCACGCCCCGGAGCGCCTGGCGCAGCCCGAGCAGCCCGTGCGCGACGCTGCCGGTGCGATCCGGGTCGAGCAGCACCGAGCGGAAGTCGGCGTCCAGGTCCTCGGTCGGCGCCGGCGAGGGGCCGGCCAGGCCCTGCAGCGAGGTGTGGAGCACGTGGAGGCCGGCCGCACCCGCACTGCGCGGACGGGCGCGGAAGTCGTCGGCCAGGGTGTGGGCGGCGAGCAGCAGCCGCAGGGTGTCCTCCACCCGCTCGGCGTAGCGACCGGCCCAGAACATGCCGTCGAGCACCCGCGGCACCGACGCCGGGGACGCCCGGGACGCCGTCATGGGCAGCACGTCGGACAGTCCCTGGTCGGGCTGGTCGGGGTCGGCCTTGACCACCCAGACGTCCTTGCTGATCGGCAGCGCGCCCGGCTCGGCGGTGCTCGCGAGCCCGCCGACCAGGGGCCGGTAGGCCGAGCCGTAGCGCAGCGTGAAGGTGCGCAGCGTGACCGGCGTCGGTCGGGTACCGGCCGGCGACCACGCGGGCAGTTGCGAGAGCGGCAGCCGCTCCTGACCGACGAAGCGGTACGGCGCGGCCAGCACGAGTCGGCGCACCTCGTCTGCCGGGACCCCGGCCAGCGCGTCGGAGGAGCCGTCGATCGGCCGCACCAGCAGGCCCGCGACGTCGGTGCGCCCGGCCGGCCCGTCC
>JBAWHI010000071.1:0-29262 GCA_049593675.1 Nocardioides sp. | reverse complement strand
GGGCTAAGGTGGGCACATCATGTTGCGCAGCCTCCTCCTTCGCTGCCGCAGCGAGGTCTGAGCAAGAGCCGGACCCCCTCGCTGCGGAGTGAGTGCGTGCGCCGGCCCATCCGGACCGAACCCATCGAGGTAGTCATGACCAGCACCAATCCCCAGCAGCCCAGCGGCATGCCGTTCGAGCGCTACGTTCCCTTCATCTCGATCCGCCTCGACGACCGCACCTGGCCGGACGCGTCGATCACCCAGGCTCCGCGTTGGTGCGCTGTCGACCTGCGCGACGGCAACCAGGCGCTCATCGACCCGATGTCGCCGGCTCGCAAGAAGAAGATGTTCCAGCTCCTCGTCGCCATGGGCTACAAGGAGATCGAGGTCGGCTTCCCGAGCGCCAGCCAGACCGACTTCGACTTCGTGCGGATGCTGATCGAGGAGGACCTGATCCCCGACGACGTCGTGATCCAGGTGCTGACGCAGGCGCGCGAGGAGCTGATCGAGCGCACCTACGAGTCGCTGCGCGGGGCGAAGCAGGCGATCGTTCACCTCTACAACTCGACCAGCGCGCTGCAGCGTCGGGTGGTCTTCGGTCTCGACATGGACGGCATCGAGGACATCGCCGTCCAGGGCGCCCGTCTGTGCCGCAAGTTCGAGGAGCGGATCCCCGAGACGGAGGTCTTCTACGAGTACTCCCCGGAGTCCTACACCGGCACCGAGCTCGAGTTCGCGGTCCGCGTCTGCAACTCCGTGCTCGAGGTCTTCGAGCCGAGCGCCGAGAAGCCCGTCATCATCAACCTGCCCGCGACCGTCGAGATGGCCACGCCCAACGTCTACGCCGACTCCATCGAGTGGATGAGCCGGCACCTCAACCACCGCGAGCACGTCGTTCTCTCGCTGCACCCCCACAACGACCGCGGTACGGCGGTGGCGGCGGCCGAGCTCGGCTACCTGGCCGGCGCGGACCGGATCGAGGGCTGCCTGTTCGGCAACGGCGAGCGCACCGGCAACGTCTGCCTGGTCACCCTCGGGCTGAACCTGTTCACCCAGGGCATCGATCCCGAGATCGACTTCGCGGACATCGACGAGATCCGGCGCACGGTCGAGTACTGCAACCAGCTGCCGGTGCACGAGCGGCACCCCTACGGCGGCGACCTCGTGTACACGGCGTTCTCCGGATCCCACCAGGACGCCATCAAGAAGGGCTTCGAGGCGCTCGAGCGTGACGCCGACGCCGCCGGGGTCCCGGTCGGCGAGCACGAGTGGGCGGTGCCGTACCTCCCCATCGACCCGCAGGACGTCGGCCGCAACTACGAGGCCGTGATCCGGGTCAACAGCCAGTCGGGCAAGGGAGGCGTGGCCTACGTCCTCAAGGCCGAGCACAAGCTCGACCTGCCGCGTCGTGCGCAGATCGAGTTCAGCCGCGTCGTTCAGCAGCACACCGACACGGCGGGCGGGGAGATCGTCCCGGACGAGATCTGGGCGATGTTCCGTGCGGAGTACCTCGACCGCGAGACCCCGCTCAAGCTCAACTCGGTGCACACCTCGTCCGCAGCGGGGGAGAGCGACGCGCTCGACGTCAACGTCTACGTCGACGGCGAGCTCCGCTCGCTCCACGGCGAGGGCAACGGCCCGATCGCGGCGTTCGTCAACGCGATCAACGAGCTCCCGCACGAGTGGGATGTCCGCGTCCTCGACTATGCCGAGCACGCCCTCTCCTCGGGCGGCGACGCCCTCGCCGCGGCGTACGTCGAGTGCCTCGTGCGCGACCAGGTCTACTGGGGCGTCGGAGTGGACGCCAACATCGTCACCGCATCGCTCAAGGCTGTGATCAGCGCGGTCAACCGCGCACCAGCGGCAACCTGACGGTGAACGTGGTGCCGGCCAGGTGGGCGGATCGCACGTCGATCTGACCACCGTGGCTCGTCACGATCGCCGCCACGATCGACAGCCCGAGGCCGGTGCCCTGGATCGCGCGCTCCTGGGCCGATGTGGAGCGGAAGAACCGCTGGAAGAGCTCGCCCTGCTCGTCCTCCGGCACGCCGATGCCGGTGTCCGAGACCTCGAGGCGGGCATCGCCGTCGACGGCCTCGATCCGGACCTCGATCCGGCCCCCGTCCTCGGTGAACTTGATGGCGTTGCTGAGCAGGTTGGTGAGGACCCGTTCGAGCTGTCCGTGGTCGCCGACGACCGGCACGGGGTCGGCGGTCGTCGAGACGACGAGCTCGAGGTCACGGCCCGCGAGCTGGGAGCGGACGGCGTCCTGGCCGCCTGCCAGGATCGAGGTGAGATCGAACTCGCCGCGCTCCCAGCGGGCGTCGCCGGAGTCGAGGCCGCCGAGGGTGAGGAGGTCGTCGCACAGCAGGATCAGCCGACGCCCGTTGCGGGCGATGCTGCCCAAGATGGGCACCTGCTCCTCGGCCGGCTTCACCAGCGACCCGTCCTCGAGCATCTCGGTGTAGCCGACGATGCTGGTCACGGGCGTGCGGAGCTCGTGGCTCACCGTCGAGACGAACTCGTTCTTGGCCCGGTCGAGCTCGCGCATCCGCTGCACGGCCAGCCGCTCCTTGTCGAGGGCCGCGATCAGCATCTCCTGGCTCGCCCTGGCCTCGGTGACGTCGCGTCCGACGCAGAGGTAGCCGAACCGGGCGGCGAAGGTGTCGGCGGCGACGCTCAGCGTCGTCGACACGATGTGCCGGCGCCCGTCCGCGCCGATCCACGTCCAGTCCCGGGCCGACGTCTCGCGGCCGTCGCCGATCCCGTCGACCAGGCGAGCGAACGCCTCGTCGCCGGTGGCGCCCTGGCAGCGCTCGGCGAGCTGGTCGGGGTCCAGCAGGTCCACGAACGGGGTGCCGACGGTGTCCTGGCCGTCGTAGCCGAGCAGGTTCACCGCTCCGGCGTTGAACAGCGTGATCCGACCCTGCGGGTCGATCCCGATGAGGGCCGTGGTGATCGCGGCCTCGAGCAGGTGCCGGTTCAGGCCCGCGGCGCTGAGCTCGGCGGAGAAGTCGATGCCGGTGATCACGACGTGGGACGGCCGGTTGCGCTCGTCGTGGACGTAGCCGGTGTTCCACTGGATCCGGTGCCGCTCGCCGTTGCGGTCGATCAGGTCGGTCTGCCGCCCGACCTGGCCCGTCGAGCTCTCCGGGAGTCCGGCTGGGTAGCCGGTGGAGCCGGGCGGGGCGAAGGGCAGGTTCCAGACCTCGGTCCCGACCAGCTCGTCCTCGCGGTAGCCGGTCAGCGCGACGGTGGCGCCGTTCACCCGCACGACCACGCCCATCAGGTCGGTCACCAGGATCATCGCGGCCGTGGTGTCCAAGGTGGCGCTGGTCAGCTTCTCCGCGGCCTCGAGCCGACCGCGAGCGTCGTGCTCTGCGGTGATGTCGAGCAGCTGCGCGGCGAACGTCGGCTCGGGCCGGCTGGCGAGCAGGGAGATGGTGACCTCGACGCGCGCCTCCGGGCGCGCGTGCACCCCGGCCTGTGCCTTCCAGCCGTCCAGGTCGCCGCCCAGCATCCGGGTCTCGATCGACTCGAGCGGCTCGTCGGAGGCGAGCACGTGGGCGAGGGTGCGACCGACGATGTCCTCGGGATCGCCGAGGATCCGCGCCGCCGCGTCGTTCATGTCGACGATCAGGAACGCGTCGTGCCCGCTGCGCATCAGCAGCATGCCGGTGACGGACTCGGTGAAGTTGCGGCGGAAGAGCTGCTCGCTCGCGCTGACCTGCGCCAGCAGCCGACGACGCTGCTCCACGCCGATCGCGAGCGGCAGGCCCATCAGCGCCGCGACCATGACGTAGGACTGGACGACCGCGCCGAGGCCGAGGGCGTTCAGCTCGCCCCGATCGTGGTCGAAGCCGATCGGCCCGTAGCCCTGAGCGGTCATCACCGTCGTGACGACGGCGAACCCGAACAGCTCGAAGGCGACGACCCGGACGTCGAAGCGCAGCGCCGCCCACAGCAGCAGGGGAAGCGGCAGGAACTCCAGGGAGAGGGTCTGGTCGGGCGCGAGGACCGCCACCGTGGTCAGGGCCAGCGCCGCCACCTGGAGCGCCAGCTCGCCGCGTCGGCGGGGCTGGCGGCTGCTCGGGGCCATCACCAGCGGCAGGATCACCAGGGTCGAGGCGGCGTGCGCGATCGACAGCGAACGCAGCACGCTGGGCTCGAAGGCGCCGTCGAGGACCAGGAACCCGACCGTCGCGAGGCTGGCCATGCTGATGGCGCCCAGCACGGCGGCCACCGTCAGTCGGACGAAGTCCTCGACCGTCGCGAGCTCGGGCAGACGCTCTCGCCCGCGCCGCAGGACCCAGGCGGCGACGAGCGCGCCGAGGGTGTTCGCCGCGGTGAACCAGAGAGCGACCCCCAGGGATCGCCCCCCGGTCAGGTTGGCTGCGAGGAGGGCGACGGAGACCCCGGGTAGGAGACCCCACCACCAGCGTCGCGGCGTGAGGCCCAGCAAGGCGATCGCGACGCCGGCGGCCGGCCACCAGATGGCTGCCGAGGCGCCGGCGGGTGCGAGCGCGATCGCGGCGACGTGGGCCACGTAGACGGCGCCGAGGACGAGAAGGGCCACGGGCAGGCTCAGGAGCCCGCGGCCCGAGTTCGACATGGGGGCAGCCTAGGCTGCCCCCATGCTGGTGTCTGAGAAGATCGGACAGTTCTTCGTCGAGTCCGAGTCCGGACGCGACCGGCTCGAGTTCACCGAGTACGGCGCGGGCGACGCCTGGGTGGTGCTCCTGCCCGGCGAGCTGATGCCGCGCCGGATGCAGCAGCCGCTCGCCCATGCGCTGGCGGGAGAGGGGCTGCACGTGGTCACGCTCGACCTCCTCGGCCACGGACGGTCGGACCGGCCCGCTGACCCGCATTCCTACTCGGTGACCGAGTTCGCTGCGCAGGTGGTGGCGCTCCTCGACCATCTCGGTGCCGCCCAGGCGGTCGTCGGCGGCATCTCCCTGGGGGCCAACGTCGCCCTCGAGGTCGCTGCGACCGCTCCGGGGCGGGTCCGCGGCCTGATCCTCGAGGCACCGATCCTGGACAACGGGGTGGAGGCGGGGGTGCTGGCCTTCGGCCCGTTGCTGTTCGCGGCCCGCTTCCTGCCCCTGTCGGTCGTCGCGGTGCGACGACTCACCCGGCCGATCCCGCGCGGCGTCGTGCCGTTCTGGGCCGGTGTCGCGCTCGACACGTGCGACCAGCGGGCCGACGCCATGGCGGCCCTGCTGCACGGACTGTTCTTCGGACGGGTGGCGCCGTCGGCCAAGGAGCGCCGCCGGATCGCGGTGCCGGCACTGGTGGTCGGCCACCCGCTGGATCCGGTCCGGCCGTTCGCGGACGCGCAGACGCTTGCGGACGAGCTCCCGCAGGGCACCCTGGTGCGCGCCCGCCACGCCCTGGAGTGGCGCCTGGACCCCGAGCGCCTGGATCGGGTGGCGGTCGAGCTGGCGATCAGCTGCTGGAAGTCGCCGCGTCGCAGACGCCGTTCGGGGACCGACCCGGCACACTAGGACGGTGCTCTACCGCGACGAGGCGATCGTGCTGCGCACCCACAAGCTGGGTGAGGCAGACCGGATCATCACCCTGCTGACCCGTGAGCACGGCCTGGTTCGCGCGGTCGCCAAGGGCGTACGCCGCACCACCTCCCGCTTCGGGTCCCGGTTGGAGCCGTTCACCCATGTCGACCTCCAGCTCGCGGAGGGCCGCAGCCTCGACACGATCACCCAGGCCGAGACGCTGACGCCGTTCTCCAAGGGCCTCGGCCTCGACTACGACCGCTACACAGCCGGGACCGTGATGCTCGAGACCGCCGACCGGCTGGTCGCCGAGGAGCGCGAGCCGTCGGTGCAGCAGTTCCTGCTGCTCGTCGGTGGCCTGCGGGCGATGGTGGCCGGCGACCACAGCCCCGGCCAGGTGCTCGACTCCTACCTGCTGCGCTCGCTCTCGGTGGCGGGCTACGCGCCGTCGTTCGAGCACTGCGCCCGGTGCGCGTGTGTCCCGGCGAGCGGAGGGCCGCACCGCTGGTTCAACCCGTCCATGGGTGGCATGCTCTGCGCGACCTGCCGGGTGCCCGGCTCGGCCAGCCCGGCTCCGGAGACGGTGGCCCTGCTCGCTGCGCTGCTCACCGGTGACTGGGTCGTCGTCGACGCCGCCCAGCCCCGGCACCTCAAGGAGGCCAGCAGCCTGGTGGCGGCCTACCTCGCCTGGCACCTGGAGCGTGGCCTGAAGTCCCTCGTCTACGTGGAGCGCTGAGTGAGAAGAACGGTCCGGCAGCCGACCCCGCACCCGTCCGGGGCGCGACCTCCAGCGATCCCGGCGGAGCTGGTCCCGCGCCACGTCGCCGTCGTGATGGACGGCAACGGCCGATGGGCCAAGGAGCGCGGGCTCCCGCGCACCAAGGGTCACGAGCAGGGGGAGCACTCGCTGTTCGACGTCGTCGAGGGCGCGATCGAGATCGGCGTCAAGGCGATCTCGGCCTACGCCTTCTCCACCGAGAACTGGTCGCGCTCACCCGACGAGGTGAAGTTCCTGATGGGCTTCAACCGCGACGTGATCCGTCGTCGCCGCGACGAGATGCACGAGCTCGGTGTGCGGGTCCGCTGGGCGGGGCGGGCGCCGCGACTGTGGCGCTCGGTCATCAAGGAGCTCCAGGTCGCGGAGGAGCTGACGCGCGACGACGACGTCCTGACCCTCACCATGTGCGTCAACTACGGCGGCCGCGCGGAGCTCGCCGACACCGCCCGCTCGATCGCGCGCGAGGTCGCCGCCGGCCGGCTCGACCCCGAGAAGATCACCGAGAAGACCTTTGCGCGGCACCTCTACGTCCCCGAGGTCAGCGACGCCGACCTGGTCTGGCGGACCTCGGGGGAGCAGCGGCTCTCCAACTTCATGCTGTGGCAGGCGGCGTACGCCGAGCTCGTCTTCACCGACGTGCTCTGGCCCGACGTCGACCGCCGTCACCTGTGGGACGCGATCGACCGCTACGCCCGGCGCGACCGGCGCTACGGGGGAGCCCAGGGCTGAGTGCGGGGCTGAGCGCGGGTTCAGCCGCGGCAGCTCGCACAGGTGCCGAAGATCTCCAGGGTGTGGCTGACGTCGTCGTAGCCGTGCTCGGCGGCGATCGCGCGGGTCCAGCGCTCGACGGCGGGGCCCTCGACCTCGACCGTCCGCCCGCAGGACCGGCAGACGAGGTGGTGATGGTGCGTGTCGGAGCAGCGGCGGTAGATCGCCTCGCCGTCCTCCGTGCGCAGCAGGTCGACCTCGCCGGCGTCGGCGAGACGCTGGAGGGTCCGGTAGACGGTGGCCAGGCCGACGGTCTCGCCACGCTGCCCGAGCAGGTCGTGGATGTCCTGGGCGGAGCGGAAGTCGTCGAAGGACTCCAGCGCCTCCATGACGGCGCGGCGCTGACGGGTGGGCCGGAGCGGCGCGCGCTCAGTGCTCGTCATAGTGCCTCCCGTGCGGAGCGTGCCGGTGGCCGTCGTGGACGTAGTCGATGTGGTCGCCGTGCGGGACGGCGACGTGGCCGCAGTCCTCACCGTGCTCGTGGGGGTGCTCGTCGGTCTCCTGGTGCGCCGTGGCGGGCATGACGGGGAACGGCTCGCGCAGCCGTCGTCGAGATCGCACCCAGATGCCGACCGGCCAGGCGGCTACGAACCCGGCGAGCGCGAGCAGCACGATGGTCGGGCCGGGTGCGACCCGCGCGTGCTCGGAGGCATACGCCGAGAGCAGGAGGCCGCCGACCGACGCGACCGTCCCGAGAGCCATGGCCGCGGCGAGCGTGGCGCGGAAGGACCGGGTCAGCTGCTGGGCGGTCGCGACCGGCACGACCATCAGCGCCGAGACGAGGAGCAGGCCGACGGTGCGCATCGCGACCGTGACGCTCACGGCCGCCAGCACGGCCACGAGCAGGTTGTAGAACCGGATGTTGAGGCCCGCGACACGTGCGGACTCCTGGTCCTGGGCGACCGCGAACAGCTGGGGGGAGAGGCCGACGCACACCACGATCACGACCGCCGCGAGCGCCATCGTGGCGATCACGTCGGGCGCCGAGATCGTGGTGATCGAGCCGAAGAGGTACTGGTTGAGCCGCGCGCCACTCTCGTTCGCCAGGCCCGTGATCAGCAGGCCGCCCGCGAGGCCGCCGTAGAAGAGCAGCGCCAGCGCGACGTCGCCGTTCGCGTGCCCGCGTTCGCGGATCACCTCGATGGTGATCGCGCCGGCGATGGCGACGAGCACGGCGGTCCAGGTGGGGGAGGCGCCGGTGAACAGGCCGATCGCGACGCCGGTGACGGCGACGTGGCCGATGCCGTCACCCATGAGCGCCATCCGGCGCTGGACGAGATAGGTGCCGATGGCCGGTGCGGCCAGACCGGTGAAGACCGCGGCGATCAACGCCCGCAGCATGAACGGCAGGCTCAGCAGGTGGAGGTAGTCGCTCATGGCCGCGGCCCCTCGATCAGCGAGGAGACGTGCGGGGCGTGGTCGTGGTGCTGCGGTTCGGCGTGGTGGTGGCCGTGGCCGTGCTCGTGAAGTCCCAGGTGGGCCGTCGCCACCTCGTCGCTGTCCAGCGACGGACCGTCGTAGGCGATGCGACCGTCGCGCATGACGACCGCGCGGTCGATGAGCGGGGCCATCGGGCCGAGCTCGTGGGCGACCAGCACGATGGTGGCGCCGCGGCCCGACATGGTGCGCAGCGTGTCCGCCAGCACCTGCTGGTTGGGCAGGTCGACGCCTGCGGTCGGCTCGTCGAGGAAGAAGAGGTCGGGCTCACCGGCGAGCGCCCGGGCGATCAGCACCCGCTGCTGCTGTCCGCCCGAGAGCGACGAGACGCTCTCGCGGGACCGGTCGGCCAGGCCGACGACCTCGAGCGCGTCGGCGATGGCGGCCCGGTCGGCACGGCCGAGCGGGCGCAGCAGCCGGCGGCGGGTCAAGCGTCCGGACGCGACGATCTCCCGCACGGAGGCCGGCACCCCCGAGGAGGCACCGCCGCGCTGGGGCACGAAGCCGACGCGCTGCCAGTCGTGGAAGGACGCGAAGGGGGTCCCGAAGAGCCGCAGGGATCCGGTCGCGAGCGGCCAGAGGCCGGTGAGTGCGCGGACCAGGGTCGACTTGCCCGACCCGTTCGCGCCCATGAGCGCGACGAACTCACCGGACCGCACCGTCAGGTCGATGTGGCGCAGGATCGGGCGACCGGCGATCGCGACCGCGCCGTCGGTCAGCTCGATCACCGGTGCGCCGGCGCTCCCCGCCCCGGGCTCGAGGGGATCGGTCAACAGCCGTTCGCCTCCTCCAGCGCTGTCAGGTTGGACTTCATCAGGGAAAGGTAGTCCTCCCCGGCCGTCTGGTCGCTCAGACCCTCGACGGGATCGAGGACGGCGACCTGGGCACCGGTGTCGTTCGCGAGCTGCTCGGCGATCGCGGGGCTGACGAGCGACTCGTAGAACACCGTGGTGATGCCCTCGTCCTCGATCACCTCCTGCAGGTGACCGAGGTCCGCCGGGGTGGGCTCGGCGTCCGGGCTGAGGCCGGCGATCGGCTCGAACTCCAGCCCGTAGCGGCCCAGGTAGCCGAACGCGTCGTGGGCGACGACGACGATGTTCCGCTCGCACTGGGCCAGGCCGTCGGCGTACGCCGCGTCGAGCGTCTCGAGGTCCGTGCGCAGGTCGGCTGCGTTCGCGCGGTAGTCGTCCTCGTGGTCGGGATCGGTCTGCGCGAGCTGGTCCGCGACCGCGTCGGCCAGATCGGCCATCAGGAGCGGGTCCTGCCAGAAGTGCGGATCGAGATCGCCGTGGTCGTGGTCGGCGTGGTCGTCCTCGGCGTGCTCAGCCTCGTGCTCGTCGTCCGCGTGCTCGTGGTCATGCTCCTCGGCGGGGCGCAGCTCGACGGCGTCCGCCACGTCGAGGGTGGCGCCCTCGGCGTTGACGTCGACCGCGTCGTCGACCGCCGGCTGGAAGCCGTGCTCGTAGATGACGAGGTCCGCCTGCGTGACCTCGGCGGTCTCGCTGACCGTCAGCTCGAGGTCGTGCGGGTCGTCGCCGGGGGACGTCAGGTTCGCGACGCTCGCATGCGGGCCGGCGACCCGCTCGGCGACGTACTGCAGGGGATAGAACGCGGCGGCGACCTCGACCCCGTCGGCGGTGCTGGCGGAGTCGTCGAACGCCGCGCAGCTGCTGAGCGCCAGGGGGAGCAGGGCCACGCTCGTGGCCGTGAAGGCGAGTCTCTTCATGAGAACCATTCTCATCCCACTTGAGAACCGTTGTCAACTCAACGCCGAGTCGGCGCAGTCTGACCCCGGATTCACGCCGACCCGGCGCAGTCTGACCCAGGATTCACGCCGAGCCGGCGCAGTCTGACCGCGGAGATGGGTCAACCTGCGCCGACTCGGCGTAGGTTGCGGGGGTGCTGGTGGTGAACCGATTCCACGTCCCCGTTGCCGACGGAGACACGTTCCGCGTCGATCTGACGACCGCTCGCGAGGCGCTCGCCGCGTGCGCCGGGTACGTCGGGGGCGAGATCGGCCGCAACGTCGACGACCCCGAGCTCTGGGTCCTCACCACCCGGTGGGAGAACGTCGGCAGCTACCGTCGCGCGCTCTCGTCGTACGACGTGAAGCTGCGTGCCGTCGCGGTGCTGTCCCGAGCGATCGAGGAGCCGTCGGCCTACGAGTCCGCCGAGCCCGGGGCCACCCTCAATATCGGGTCGAGCCGGTCGTTAGGCTGAGCCGTTCGAGCGCGACCGGCAGCCAGCCGGCCGAAGAAACAAGGAGTTCACCCGTGGCCAAGCCGCCGCCGTCCATCGTCGACAACGTCGTCTCCCTCGCCAAGCGCCGGGGTTTCGTCTACCCGTGCGGCGAGATCTACGGCGGCACCCGCTCGGCCTGGGACTACGGCCCGCTGGGCGTGGAGCTGAAGGAGAACATCAAGCGCCAGTGGTGGAAGTCGATGGTCACCATGCGCGACGACATGGTCGGCCTGGACTCCTCGATCATCCTGCCCCGCCAGGTGTGGGAGGCCAGCGGGCACGTCGAGACCTTCTCCGACCCGCTGACCGAGTGTCAGTCGTGCCACAAGCGCTACCGGGCCGACCACCTGCAGGAGGAGGCGGCCGAGAAGGCTGCGAAGAAGGGCGGCGAGCCGGTCGACCCCGACGCGGTCGACCTGTCCACCCTCGTCTGCGCGAACTGCGGCACCCGCGGCGCCTGGACCGAGCCGCGCCAGTTCTCCGGCCTGCTCAAGACCTACCTCGGCGTCATCGAGGACGAGTCCGGCCTGCACTACCTGCGCCCGGAGACCGCGCAGGGCATCTTCGTGAACTTCGCCAACGTGGTGACCTCCAGCCGGCAGAAGCCGCCCTTCGGCATCGCCCAGATCGGTAAGAGCTTCCGCAACGAGATCACGCCGGGCAACTTCATCTTCCGCACCCGCGAGTTCGAGCAGATGGAGATGGAGTTCTTCGTCAAGCCCGGCGAGGACGAGGAGTGGCACCAGTACTGGATCGACGAGCGCACCAAGTGGTACGTCGACCTCGGCATCGCCGCCGACAACCTGCGTCACTACGAGCACGCGCAGGAGAAGCTCAGCCACTACTCCAAGCGCACCGTCGACATCGAGTACCGCTTCCGGTTCGCGGGCTCGGAGTGGGGCGAGCTCGAGGGGATCGCCAACCGGACCGACTTCGACCTGGGCACGCACTCGCGGCACTCGGGCCAGGACCTGTCCTACTTCGACCAGGCCAACAACGAGCGCTACCTGCCCTACGTCATCGAGCCGGCCGCGGGCCTCTCGCGCAGCCTGATGACCTTCCTGGTCGACGCCTACACCGAGGACGAGGCGCCCAACACCAAGGGCGGGGTCGACAAGCGCACCGTGCTGCGCCTCGACCCGCGGCTCGCGCCGGTGAAGGTCGCGGTGCTGCCGCTCTCGCGCAACGCTGACCTGTCGCCGAAGGCGAAGGACCTGGCGATGACCCTGCGCAGTGCGGGTTGGAACGTCGACTTCGACGACTCCGGGGCGATCGGGCGTCGCTACCGTCGCCAGGACGAGATCGGCACGCCCTACTGCGTGACCGTCGACTTCGACACGCTCGACGACCACGCCGTCACGATCCGCGAGCGCGACTCGATGCAGCAGGAGCGGGTCTCGCTGGACGCGGTGACGGGGTACTTCGCCGAGCGCTTCATCGGTTGCTGAGCGAGCTGCACGTGCACAATGTCGCCATGATGAGCACCTCTCGACTGCGGCCGCTGTCGGCGCTGGCCGTCTGCGCCGTGCTGGTGCTGGCCGGCTGCTCCTCCGACGGGAGCGAGCCGGAGGCGGATGCGAACACCGACGGGTCGCCGTCGGCCCCGACGGCCTCACCCAGCGAGTCGACGTACCTGCCGGTGCCGGAGGGGGTCGAGCTCACCCCTCCGGGCAGCGAGCTCGCCGTCGGTGACCACGCGGTGGTCGCCTACATGCCCCGTCAGGAGCAGGTCGGCGCGCTGGACATCGCGGTCCGCAAGCTCGAGAGGGCCAAGATCAGCGACCTCTCGGCCTGGCAGCTCAGCCCGGCGCAGCAGAAGTCGACGCCGTACTACGTGACCGCCACGGTGAAGAACGTCGGCGACATCAATCTCGGTGGCCGCTCGGTCCCGCTGCGCATCGTCAACGAGGACAACGTCCTCGTGGACCCGACGCCGTTCGCGAGCTCGTTCAAGCCCTGCCCGAGCACGCCGTTCCCGAAGAAGTTCGGCCCCGGCAAGTCCACCCGGACCTGCCTGGTCTACCTCGCACCCGACAAGGGCAAGCTGGTCGCGGTGAGCTTCCGCCCAGAGGAGACCTTCGACCCGATCATCTGGACCGGCGACGTCGTCAACGAGGGCGAGCCGGCGTCGGGCAAGGGCGGCAAGAAGAAGAAGGACCAGGGCAAGAAGGACGGGTAGGGCGCGTCCGGGGGCGTGCGTGGAGTTTTGTCGGCCGGCCAGACCCCGCCCGGTTTGGGCAGCGCCGCCCGGGACGCCGACAATGGGCCGATGACCACGACCGCCCTCCCGACCTCGCTGACCCTCGGGTCTGTGCACGTCGACACCCCGGTGGTGCTCGCGCCGATGGCGGGCATCACCAACGCGGCCTACCGGCGCCTGTGCGCCGAGCAGGGCGCCGGCCTGTACGTCTGCGAGATGATCACCAGCCGCGGACTGGTCGAGGGCGACCAGCACACGAAGGACATGCTGGTCTTCGACGAGCTCGAATCGACCCGCTCGGTCCAGCTCTACGGCACCGACCCGGTCTACGTCGGCAAGGCCGCGGAGATCCTCTGCGCGGAGTACGGCGTCGCGCACATCGACCTCAACTTCGGCTGTCCGGTGCCCAAGGTGACCCGCAAGGGCGGCGGGGGTGCGCTGCCGTGGAAGCGGGGCCTGCTCGGCGAGATCCTCGAGCACGCGGTCGCGGCGGCCTCGCCGTACGACGTGCCCGTGACGATGAAGACCCGCAAGGGCATCGACGACGACCACCTGACCTATCTCGACGCCGGCCGGATCGCCCAGGAGGCCGGGTGTGCGGCGATCGCGCTGCACGGGCGCACGGTGGCGCAGGCCTACTCCGGTGCTGCCGACTGGGAGGCGATCGCGGCGCTGGTCGAGCACGTGGAGATCCCCGTCCTCGGCAACGGCGACATCTGGGAGGCCGCGGACGCGGTCCGGATGGTCGAGCAGACCGGAGCCGCCGGCGTCGTCGTCGGTCGGGGGTGCCTGGGCCGGCCCTGGATCTTCCGCGACCTCGCGGCGGCCTTCGCCGGTGAGCAGGTCGCCACGCTGCCGACGCTCGGCGAGGTGGTCGCGATGATGCGTCGACACGCCGAGCTGCTGTGTCAGCACATGGGCGAGGAGCGTGGCTGCAAGGAGTTCCGCAAGCACGTCTCCTGGTACCTCAAGGGCTTCGCGGCGGGCGGGCAGATGCGTCGCTCGCTCGGTCTCGTGGACAGTCTCGCGGCCCTGGACCTGCTGCTGTGCGAGCTCGACCCCGCCGAGCCGTTCCCGGTGGGCGAGCTGGGCACACCGCGTGGTCGCCAGGGCTCCCCGCGAGCCCGGGTGGCGCTCCCCGAGGGGTGGCTCCACGACGAGGACGGCAGCGGCTCCCACCTGCAGGAGGACGCGAACGAGACCACCGGAGGGTGACGGCACGGCGGCTTCAGGGTGACTCGGAACACGGCCCGAACGCCCGCCCCCGATTCGGGACGCCGGTTCTCCTGTGATTGACTCGCTGTCGTCGTTGCCGTTTCGTGACCTTTCTCGGGGGGCATGGGTAGCGACACCATCCCCCGTAAGCAACAGCAAAGGATCAGCGCTGTGGCAGACCATCGCCACAAGCGGGACACCGATGCCCGCCGCAAGCCCAAGGCCGCCATCGTTGCCGGACCGCTTGCCGTCCTCGCGACCGCCACCGCCGTCACCATCGGTGTGGTCGGCGCCAACCCCTCGACCCCCGCTCTCCTCGCCGAGGAGAGCTCGGCAGAGACCTCCGTGAACAGCCCCGCCCTCGGGGCGGCCGACATCTCGGCCGTGCTGCGCGGCGAGTCCGTGTCCCGCAGCGCCCCGCGCGTCGCGACCGCACAGCAGGAGAAGCGCGAGAAGCGCGCCGAGCGTGCCGAGCGCAAGGCCGAGCTCGCTGCCACCGCCCGTGCGGTCCGCCAGGCCGACCAGAAGCTGTGGACCACGACGCTGCTCAACCTGTGGTCCGACTCCGACAAGTCCGCCAAGCGGGTCGGCGAGATCGACAGCGGCAAGCGGGTCCTGGTCACCGGCCGCAAGGCCGCCGATCGCGTCGAGATCGTCATCGACGGCGAGTCGCGCTGGGTGACCGCCGGCTACCTCTCCGCCGAGAAGCCAGCCGCCGAGACCGCCGGCATCGGCGGCTCCTGCGACAACGGCACCAGCGTCGCGTCGGGCGTCAGCCCGAACATCGTCAAGGTCCACCAGGCCGTCTGCGCCGCGTTCCCCGAGATCACCACCTACGGCACCTTCCGGGGTGACGGCGAGCACGCCCAGGGCATCGCGGTCGACATCATGGTCAGCGGTGACCGCGGATGGCAGGTCGCGGACTTCGTGCGTGAGCACTACTCCGAGCTGGGCGTCTCCTACGTGATCTACTCCCAGAACATCTGGTCGGTCGAGCGTGGCGGCGAGGGCTGGCGCGGGATGTCGGACCGGGGTTCGGCCACGGCCAACCACTACGACCACGTGCACGTCACGACCTACTGACTCCGGGCTGACGGGCTGACCCGGACCGACGGCCGGCCGATCGCCGGCTGGGGAGCCGAGCCCCAGGCTCAGTGCTCCCGGAGCAGCACCCCGCTGCCCGCGACGCGGTCCGAGAGCCCGTGATCGCGCAGCGCGTGCCACAAGGTGGCCGCGTTGATGGCGACCACGGGCTTGCCGAGCTCGGCCTCGAGGGTCTCGGCGAGGCCGACGAAGGACAGGTTGGTGCCGACCTGGACGACGGCGTCGACGTCGGGTCCGTCCAGCGTCGCGACGAGCTCGCGCAGCCGGGTCTCGTCGACCCGCGCGATGTCGGTCGCGCTCGCGCAGCGCAGTCCGGTGATGGCGGCGACGTCGAAGCCGGCCTCGGTGAAGAAGCGGCCGACCTCGCGGTCGGCGACCGGCTGGTACGGCGAGAACACCGCGATCCGGCGTACCCCGAGGGTCTCCAGGGCGGCTCGGCAGGCGCTCGCGCCCGTGGTGACGGGCAGGCCGGTGCGGTCGCGCAGTCGCTGCTCGAAGGCTGCGTTGCCGTCGACGCCGCCCCGGAAGGTCTCGGCCGACATGCCCATCACCAGCCGGTCCGGCTCGGCGGTGAGCGCGTCGCGCACGGCGGTGTCGATCGAGGCCCGGATCTGCCCGAGCAGGGCCTCGAAGCCCGCGTCACCCGCCATCGACGGATCGGCGATGTGCATCGAGCCGGCCCGGAAGGTGACCCCGTCGATGCCCGCGCGCCAGTAGTCGTGTTCGACGACCGTGTTGGTGCTCGGCACGATGACTCCGAAGATGGCCCGCGGCCCCACGACGTTCGGCATGGGGAAAATATACGATCTGGATGGCCCTAGGGTGGCCCCGATGGACGATCTGTATGACGACGCCGCCCGGGAGCGCCTCGTCCCCGAGCCGCCCAAGCGGGTCGATGCCCCGGTCCGCACGCCCTTCGAGCGCGACCGCGCGCGGCTCGTCCACGCCGCCTCGTCGCGACGGCTGGCGGCCAAGACCCAGGTGGTGGGCCCGCAGACCGACGACTTCGTGCGCAACCGGCTCACCCACAGCCTCGAGGTCGCCCAGATCGCCCGGGACCTCTCCCGCGCTCTCGGGAGTCAGCCCGACATCGCCGAGACCGCCGCGCTTGCCCACGACCTCGGGCATCCGCCGTTCGGGCACAACGGCGAGCGCGTGCTCGCCGAGCTGGGGGAGTCCTGTGGCGGCTTCGAGGGCAACGCCCAGACCCTGCGCCTGCTCACCCGGCTCGAGGCGAAGACGTTCGACGCCGACGGTGCCTCGGTCGGGCTGAACCTGACCCGGGCCACGCTCGACGCCTGCACGAAGTACCCCTGGCCGCGCGAGCGCGCCGAGGACCCGCACGGGGTGCACGCCGACGGGTCGCCGCGCTTCGTCGTGAAGTTCGGGGTCTACGACGACGACCGGCCGGTGTTCGACTGGCTGCGCGCCCCGGCCGACGGCGACCGGCAGTGCGTCGAGGCGCAGGTGATGGACCTTGCCGACGACGTGGCCTACTCCGTGCACGACGTCGAGGACGGCATCGTCGCGGGCCGGGTCGACCTCACCGACCTCGACGAGGCAGCCGTCTGGCAGACCGTCCGCGACTGGTACCTCCCGGCCGCCACCGACGACGAGCTCGGCGCGACGCTCGCCGGCCTGCGCACCGTCGGCAGCTGGCCGACCACGGCGTACGACGGTGGCCGCCGCTCGCTCGCCGCGCTGAAGAACCTCACCAGCGACCTGATCGGGCGCTTCTGCGGTGCCGTCCAGCACGCGACCGCTGCGACCGGCGACGGGCCGTTCGTGCGCTACGCCGTGGACCTGGTCGTGCCTGCCCGGACCCGGCTCGAGATCGCGGTGCTCAAGGGTGTCGCGGCCCACTACGTGATGCGCGCCGATGACCGGGTGGCGCTGATGGAGCGTCAGCGCTCCCTGCTCGCCGAGCTGGTGGCGCTGCTCGCCCACCGCGGGCCCGATGCGATGCAGCGGCCCTTCGCCGACGACTGGCACGCCGCCGACGACGACGATGCCCGGCTGCGGGTCGTGATCGACCAGGTCGCCTCGCTCACCGACCAGAGCGCGGTCACCTGGCACGAGAAGCTGAGAGGTGACGCATGAGCGACCGGCTCGTCTGGCTGCCCTTCGATCCCGCGGTGCTGGGCGACCCGCCTGCCGGTCTGCGCTTCGAGGTCGTCGATCCGACCGAGCACGTGCCCGACAGCGTCGGGGACGTCCGGTTCTACGTCCCGCCCTACCAGGTCGGGCCGCAGGTGTCCGAGGTGCTGGGGCGGATGGGCAACCTCGAGGTCGTCCAGACCCTCACCGCCGGCGTCGACAACGTGCGCGCAGCCGTCCCCGACGGCGTGCTGCTCTGCAACGGACGTGGCATCCACGACGCCTCGACCGCCGAGCTCGCACTGACCCTCATCCTCGCCAGCCTGCGCGGGGTCCCCGGCTTCGTCCGCGACCAGGACCGGCGCAGGTGGCAGACGGGGTGGCACCCGGCGCTCGCCGACCGGCGCGTGCTGATCGTGGGGTACGGCGCCGTCGGTGAGGCGATCGAGCGCCGACTCACCCCCTTCGAGGTCGAGGTGGTGCGGGTCGCGAGGAGTCCGCGCGCCGGCGTCCACCCGATCACCGACCTCCCCGACCTGCTGCCCGACGCGGACGTCGTGGTGCTCGTCGTACCCCTCACCGACGCGACGCGCGGACTGGTCGACGCCGGCTTCCTGGCCGCGATGAAGGAGGGTGCGCTGCTCGTCAACGTCGCGCGCGGTGCCGTCGTAGACACCGACGCCGTCGTGGCCGCGCTGCACGACGGGCGCCTGCACTATGCGACCGATGTCGCGGAGGTCGAGCCGCTGCCGGAGGACCACCCGCTGTGGGACGCGCCCCACCTGCTCGTCTCCCCGCACGTCGGTGGGGCGAGCAGCGCGATGTGGCCACGTGCCTATCGGTTGGTGCGTGACCAGCTGCACCGCTACGCCGCGGGCGAAGACCTGGTGAACGTCATGTCGGGCAGCTACTGAGCTGACCGTAGGATCGCTGCGTGGCAGGACGGATCCGCGAGGAAGACATCGCCGAGGTGCGCGAGAAGACGCGCATCGACGACGTCGTGGGCCAGTACGTCACGCTCCGCAACGCCGGCGGCGGCTCCCAGAAGGGTCTGTGCCCCTTCCACGACGAGAAGTCTCCGTCGTTCAACGTGAACCCCCAGCGTCAGTTCTGGCACTGCTTCGGGTGTGGCGAGGGCGGCGACGTCATCACGTTCCTCATGAAGATCGACGGGCTCAGCTTCGGCGAGACCGTCGAGCGCCTGGCCGAGAAGGCGGGCATCGTGCTGCGCCGCGAGGACGACGGGGGCGTGCACGAGAAGCCGAAGGGACCGCAGCGCGGCCGGCTGATCGAGGCCAACAAGGTCGCCCAGGAGTACTACGCGGAGCAGCTGGCGACCCCGGACGCGCTGGTCGGACGGCAGTTCCTCTCCGAGCGCGGCTTCGACCAGGCCGCTGCGGCGCAGTTCGGGATGGGCTTCGCGCCGCGCGAGGGGGAGGCCCTCTTCAAGCATCTGCGCGGCCGCGGATTCACCCAGGAGGAGGCCGTCGAGGCCGGACTGGTGGCGATCGGCCGCTCGGCGTACGACCGCTTCCGCGGGCGGCTGCTGTGGCCGATCCGCGACGCGAGCGGTGACACGATCGGCTTCGGAGCGCGGCGGATCTTCGACGACGACCGGATCGAGGCGAAGTACCTCAACACCCCCGAGACGAAGATCTACAAGAAGAGCCAGGTGCTCTACGGCCTCGATCTCGCACGGCGCGAGATCGGCCGCTCGTCGCAGGCCGTGATCGTCGAGGGCTACACCGACGTGATGGCCTGCCACCTCGCGGGCGTCGGCACCGCGGTCGCCACCTGTGGCACCGCCTTCGGCGACGACCACTCGCGGGTGCTGCGCCGCTTCCTCAACGACCACGAGGAGTTCCGCGGCGAGGTGATCTTCACCTTCGACGGCGACGCGGCCGGTCAGAAGGCCGCCATCCGGGCCTTCGGGGGCGACCAGAACTTCGTGTCCCAGACCTACGTCGCCGTCGAGCCGGACGGCCTCGACCCCTGCGACCTGCGGATCAAGCAGGGGGACGCCGCAGTGCGCGAGCTCGTCGCCCGGCGGGTTCCGCTCTACCGCTTCGTGCTGGCCAACGTCGTCGGCAAGTACGACCTCGATCGTGCGGACGGCCGGGTCGATGCGCTCCGCGAGGGCGCTCGGCTGGTGTCGAGCATCCGGGACCGGTCCAAGGTCGACGCGTTCGCCCGCGAGCTCGCCGGCATGGTCGGCCTCGACGTCGACGAGGCGCGCTCGGAGGTGAAGCGGGCCGCCAACCGGCGCCCGAGCCAGGACCCGGCGGCGACGTCCACGGCCGCCTCGACAGCGCCGCGCAGCGCCGTACCCCGGCTCTCGGACCCGCGGTTCTCGATCGAGCGCGAGACGCTGATGTTGGTGATCCAGGCCCCGTTGACGATCGGGCGGCTCAGCGCCGAGGTCGGTCCCGACGACTTCACCCATCCGACCTTCCGTGCGGTGTGGGAGCTGGTCGCCGCGGCGGGCGGGATCGGCGCCGGCGTGGGCGACCAGGCGTGGGCGGCGAAGCTGCGCGACGCAGCCGAGGACCCGGCGGTCTCGTCCGCGATCAGTGCGCTCGCCGTCGAGCCGCTCAAGAAGCAGCCCGACGCCGCCTACTTCACCGAGTACCTCCTCCGACTCCAGGAGCTGACCGTGACCCGACGGATCGCCGACATCAAGTCCCGTCTCCAGCGCACCAACCCGGTCGACGACCCGGACGCCTTCAACCGGATGTTCGGCGAGCTGGCCGCGCTCGAGGCGCACCGGCGCACCCTGCTGGACCAGCTCACCGGGACCGTCGAGTGAGGTTCTCGAAGGACCGCTCCCCGGTGCGTGTCGAGCGCGGCGAGAGGCTGCTCGCCGACGCGGTGGCCGAGGGCGCGCACCTCGGCGGCACTCGCGACGCCCTCTACATCGTTCGCTCGCTCGGCGCCGGTGCGCTCGGACTCGACGAGACCGTCCGCATCCCCTGGGAGGAGGTCCAGGCAGCCGACTGGGACGCCGAGGCGTCCACCCTGCGCATCACCGAGGTCGGGTCCTGGGGCGAGACGCGTCCCCGGCACGAGTTCGCCATGGAGTCGCCCGGACGGCTGCTCGAGCTGGTCCGCGAGCGGGTGACCGCGAGCGTCGTCTACCAGCGCCACGTCGCGGTGGGCGCTCGCCGTGGCGGCGTGCGGGTCATCGCCCGACGGGCGCCCAGCGGCGACCGGCCGATCTCCTGGATCTACGAGTACGACGTAGGCGTCGACCCCGACGACCCGACGGTCCGCCGGGCCGCTGAGGAGGCGCTCGCCGCCGCCCAGGCCGAGGTCGGCATCGACTGAGGATCCCGATTTTTCCTCGCGGTCCCCGATTGCTAACCTGTGCGGGCTGCACCGATCCCCTGTAGCTCAACTGGCAGAGCATTCGACTGTTAATCGGAGGGTTGTTGGTTCGAGTCCAACCGGGGGAGCAGAGCGAAGGGCCCGATCCGCGAGGACGGGCCCTTCGGCATGTCCGGACGAGCGGGCGCTACTCGCCCCAGCCCATCGGGAACACCTCGAAGCCGGCCGCGAAGGCGACGCCGAGCCGCTGACCGGTCTGCCGGGCGAAGCCCTCGAGGAACTCCCGGGAGTCGAAGTGCTCCCAGCCGAGACCGTCGATATAGGCGCCGTGCGCCTCGAGGGAGTCGACGCCGGCATCGAAGGTCGCCGTGGTGTCGACCGCGTGGGCCGCATCGGGCGAGCCGAACGCCCAGACGGCGCGTACGCCGCCCCACGGCTCGAGGCCGTCGACGAGCTGCTCACGGAAGACCCAGCGGTTCCCGGCGTCGCGCACGGCGTCGAGGACGGCGCGTCCGGTGGCGATGTGGTCGGCCTGGTTGAGGTTCTTCCCGCCCCAGGTGTCGCGGAAGTTGCCGGTGATGACGATGTCGGGACGGTGCCGGCGCACGACCTCGGCGATCACCCCGCGCAGGTGGGCGCCGTACTCCAAGACCCCGTCGGGCTGGTGGAGGAACTCCACGGTGGGGACCCCGACGATCCGCGCCGACTCGACCTGCTCGGCCTCGCGCACCTGTCGGCACTCGTCCGGATCCAAGGCGTCGATCCCGGCCTCACCGCTGGTGACCATGCAGTAGACGACCTCCTTGCCCTGACCTGTCCAGCGCGCCACGGCGGCGGCAGCGCCGAACTCCATGTCGTCGGGGTGGGCGACCACGCACAGGGCCCGGTCCCAGTCCTCGGGCAGAAACTCCATCGTCTCCATCGGCTGAGCATGGCAGGCTTCGGCCGTGGCCGGGACCCCTGCGACCTATGCCGATGTCATGCTCCGGCTGCCACCGGCGATGGAGCGGTGGCAGGGTCCGGCGTTCCGCGACGAGCTGCGCGAGTGGATCGCCGGCGCCGTGGGGGAGCCGACCTCGCTGGAGCCGGCCAAGATGCGTCCGTGGGCGACCGTCTGGCGGGTGGAGACCGGCAGCGGGGTGTTCTACGCGAAGCAGAACTGCTCGACCCAGTCCTTCGAGGCATCCGTCGTCCTGGCGCTGAACGATCTCGCCGCCCGGCATGTGGTGCCGCTGGCCGCCGTCGACGCGGGTCGAGGACTCTTCCTCACCCCCGACCTCGGGGATCCGCTCGGCGACTGCGGCGTCGACGGCTGGTGCCGGGTGGCGGTGGCAGGGGCGCAGCTGCAGCTCGAGGTCGCGCGGTACCCCGATCGACTGATCGACGCCGGTCTGACGAGGCTCTCCTCGGAGGACTGCGTCGCGTACGTCGAGCAGCGCCTCGAGTCGTTCGCGGCGCTGCCGTCCGGCGATCCGCGCGGTCTGTCGGCGGAGCAGCGCGAACGCGTGGTCGCCGTTCTCCCGGACGTCGCTCGCTGGTCCGAGCAGGTCGGCGGTCTCGGCCTGCCCCTGACGCTGTGCCACAACGACCTGCACGGCCACAACGTGTTCGACGTCGGCGGCGAGCTGCGATTCTTCGACTTCGCGGACGCGCTCCTGATGGAGCCGCTCGCAGCGCTCCTGATCCCGCTCAACGTGCTGGCCCATCAGCTCGACGCGGCGCCCGACGACCCACGGCTGCTCCGGGTGGCGGACGCGGCTCTCGAGGTCTGGACCGACTACGCGCCTCTTCCCGCCCTCAGGGCCGCGCTGCCCGCGGCTCTCCAGCTCGCCCGGCTCGGACGGGTCGAGGCGTGGGTCCGCTGCACAGCGCCCATGGGTGACGCCGAGCTGACCGAGTGGGGTGACGCGGCGGCGTACTGGCTGGCGTCGCTGGGGGAGCCACCGCCCGCGCACCCTGCGTGAGATCGGCCGGACGCGGGTACCTCCCGGCCATGAGCTACCCGTTGAGCCGGTCCCTGTCCGCCGCGACTGCTGCGTACGGCGGCTATGCCCTCGCCCAGCCCGCCCACCTCTGGTCGGCGCTGCAGGCCGACCGCAAGGAGCGCGAGGGCCTCGAGCTGCTCGCCCGGTCCTACGGCGTGCGCGACCTGGCGATCAGCAGTCTCGGTGTCTTCGGCAAGAAGCCGGGCACGGTGCGGACGGCGATGCTGCTCCGGATCGCCATGGACCTCGGTGACGCGGCGCTGCTGGCCTCGAAGACCGACGACCCCCAGGTGCGCCAGAAGGTCCTCGCCGTCACCCTGGGCTGGGCCGGACTGAACACGCTGGCGCTCGCGATCGACTCGCGCCGCGCCGACTAGGTTCCCGACCGTCCCCGGCCTGGCGATAGGGTGCCGGCTGCCGGGGCGGTAGCTCAGTCGGTTAGAGCAGAGGACTCATAATCCTTGGGTCGTGGGTTCGAGCCCCACCCGCCCCACGAGCGCGATGTTTGCCTTCGCCTGAGTGGTGACACTCGGGCGTCGGTTGATGGGTGCCACACCTTCGGGTGATGGGCGACACCGGTGTCGAGCACGACAGGTCAGACGGATGACCGACACCCGTCAGGCGTGACCCGAGACCGGGTGCGGCTCGTAGCCGGCGCCGAGATCCTCGAGCTCGGCGGGGGACAGGTCGAGGTCGACCGAGGCGACCGCGTCGGCGAGGTGCTGCGGCTTGGTGACGCCGACGATCGGAGAGGTCACGGCTGGTTGGTGCAGCAGCCACGCGAGCGCCACCTGGGCGCGAGGGACCCCTCGTTGCGAGGCCACTCGGGCGACCGAGTCGACGATGTCGCGATCGCCGTCGCGGTAGAGGTTGCGGCCCCACTCGTCGGACTCCGAGCGCGCGGTCTGCTCGTCCCACTCGCGGGTCAGGCGCCCCCGGGCGAGCGGGCTCCAGGGCAGGACGCCGACTCCGAGGTCCGCGCAGAGCGGCAGCATCTCCCGCTCCTCCTCGCGATAGAGCAGGTTGTAGTGGTTCTGCATGGAGACGAACGGCGTCCAGCCGTGCGTCTGCGCGACCTGCTGGGCGCGGGCGAACTGCCACGCCCACATCGACGATGCGCCGAGGTAGCGGACCTTGCCGGCGCGGACC
The DNA here is from genome assembly GCA_049593675.1 of Nocardioides sp. Taxonomy (GTDB): domain Bacteria; phylum Actinomycetota; class Actinomycetes; order Propionibacteriales; family Nocardioidaceae; genus Nocardioides. Next base: position 5,472 of record JBAWHI010000071.1, on the reverse strand, counting down.
ACGTCGTGCAGCGCCTCCATCGTCTCCTCGATCGGCACCTCGGGGTCCCAGCGATGGATCTGGTACAGGTCGACGTAGTCGGTCCCGAGCCGGGTCAGCGACGCGTCGATCTCGTGCAGGATCGCCTTGCGCGACAGTCCGGCGCCGTACGGGCCGGGGCGCATCCGCCCGTGCACCTTCGTCGCGATCACCACGTCCTCGCGACGCGCGAAGTCGCCGAGCGCACGCCCGGTGAACTCCTCGCTCGATCCGCCCGCATAGACGTTGGCGGTGTCGAAGGTGGTGATGCCCGACTCGAGCGCCTCTCGGATGATGCTTCGAGCGGAGTCCTCGTCGAGGATCCATGGGTGCCAGCCGCGGTCACGGTCGCCCCAGCTCATGCAGCCGAGGGTCACCGCGGAGACCTGGAGACCGGTGCGGCCGAGCTTCACGTAGCGCATGGGCCCAGCCTGGCAGAGACCTACTCGGAGGGCTGCGGGATCGACACGTCGCAGTCGACCTTCGGGTTCACACCGAAGTAGTTGAGCGGCCCGGCGAGGACGGTGAGGACCGTGTCACCGGTCGACTTGCAGTTGACCTCGCGCTCGTCGCCGAAGTAGCCGCGCTGCCACGCAGCGACGCCGCCGACGACGAGCCAGAGCACGATCACGAGGGCGATGATGTTCTTCATGAGTTCACCACTACCCGTTCATGCCCGGGAGTACGCCGCCTGGTAGGCGAGCAGCGCGGCGCGGCCCTGCTCCAGCTCGGCCTCCAGCTGGGGCAGGGCCCCCCGGGCGTCGTCGGTGCTGCCGGTGTCCGCGACCAGCTCGATCTCCTGGGCGGTGCGTCCCGCGGCGGTGACGCCCAGGTTGAGCGCGCCGCCCGCGAGCTTGTGGGCGACCTGCTTGAGCGTCGCCGCATCGCCGGCCTCGACGGCGGCCCTGATCGTCGCGAACGTCTCCGGCGTGTTGGCCACGAAGTTGCCGATCGCCCGATCGAGGTAGGCGGTGTTGCCGGGGTCGAGGTCTCGAAGCTCGTCGAGACGGCCCAGCGAGAGGCCGGCCTGGACGTCGTCGGGGTCTGCGGTCACCGGCCGCACGCTACCTCGTAGCGGGCGGTCCGGGTCGCCGATCCAGAGGTCGACGACGGCCGACAGGGTCGCCGGATCCACGGGCTTCGTCAGGAAGTCGTCCATCCCGGCATCGAGGCAGCGCTCACGCTCGCCCTCGACGGCGGCCGCGGTCATCGCGATCACCGGGATCCGCTCCCCGTCCGCCTCTCCGGAGCGGATCGCCCGAGTGGCGGCGTACCCGTCCAGGCGGGGCATCTGCACGTCCATCAGCACCAGGTCGAAGTGCGTCTCGCGCAGCATCTCGAGGGCGACGGCTCCGTCGTCGGCGGTCTCCGCGGCATAGCCCAACGATCCGAGCAGCCCCACAGCGACCAGCTGGTTGACTTCGTTGTCCTCGACCACCAGCACCCGGTGCGACGAGCTGGCGCCGGGCGGGTGCTGGCTCGACGACCGCGGGGTGTCGACACCGGCGAGCTGGCGCAACAGGGTGCGGCGCAGGTCGCCGGCCAGCACGGGCTTGGTCAGGCACTCGGCGATCCCCGCGGCCTCGAGGTCAGCGGGGTCGGGGGACGTGGCGGAGGTGAGCATCAGCCGGAGCGTCGATGCGTAGGCCGGAGTGGCGGCGAGCGTGCGAGCCAGATCGAGTCCGTCTCGGTCAGGCATCGACATGTCCAGCAGGATGGCGTCGAACGGCTCGTCGGCCGCAAGCGCCTCCGCGACCAGCGTCTCCGCGGTGTCGGCGTCGGTCGCGACCGTGGTCCGCACCTCCCACCGGACCAGCTGCTCCTCGAGGATCAGCCGGTTGTGGCCGTTGTCGTCGACGACCAGCACTCGCAGGCCGCGCAGCCATCGGCGGGCGTACTCGTCATCGGCATCCTGCGCCTGCCCGCTCGGGATGTCGAAGTGCGCGGTGAACCAGAAGATGCTGCCCCCGCCCGGGTTCGGCTCCAGTCCGATCTCTCCACCCAGCGCCTCGACGATCTCCTTCGAGATCGCCAGTCCGAGCCCGGTGCCGCCGTAGCGGCGGGTGGTGGAGGCGTCGGCCTGGGTGAAGGCCTCGAACAGGGTGGCGACGTCGATCTCCGGCACCCCGAGGCCGGTGTCGGTCACGGAGACCCGGAGCAGGACGCCTCCCCGTGCGTCCGGCGTGGCGGTCGCACGCACCACGACGTCCCCGGTGGCGGTGAACTTCACCGCATTCGAGCCGAGATTGGTCAGCACCTGCGCGAGCCGGGTGGGGTCGCCCGCGAGGACCTCGGGAACGTCGGGGTGGCAGGAGACCATCAGCTCCAGCCCCTTGGCGCGGGCGGACTCGGCCAGCACGCTGGCCACCTGCTCGAAGACCGGCCTGACCTCGAAGTCGAGCGTCTCCAGCTCCAGCTTCCCGGCCTCGATCTTCGAGAAGTCGAGGACGTCGTTGATGACGCTCAACAGGGCACGGCTGGCGACCTGCACACCCGAGGCCAGCCGCAGCTGGTCGTCGTCCAGCCGGGAACGCAGCAGCAGGTCGTTGAGGCCGATGACCCCGTTGAGAGGGGTCCGGATCTCGTGGCTCATCGTGGCCAGGAACTCCGACTTCTGCCGAGACGCGGCCAGGGCGCCGTCGCGAGCATCGGCCAGCTCACGCTGGACCCGTTCGCGTTCGGCCACCCGGCCGAGCTGGACAGCGACCTGGCTCGCCATCGACTCGATCAGGTCGAAGCGGTGCAGCGGAGGGGCCGAGGTGATGGTCAGGACGGCGACGACCTCGTCGGCGTACGCCACGGTGAAGGCGATCGTCAGCATCGCGTCGTCCCACACGTTCCGACCCTCGTGCAGGGCGCGCTCGGCGAGGGCGAGCTCCCGGGCCGACTCCTCCGGGGTCGCCAGGTCGTCGAGTCGATCCTGCTCGGTGATGTAGAGCGGCGCGAGCGCGGTGCCGTCCTCCGTGGGGAGGAACGCGCGACCGCGCACCCAGTCGTCGTGCAGCAGCACGAGGTGGCGCGCGTGCCCCAGCACCTCCTCGAGCGTGGTCGCCTCGTTGGCCGCGCTCGCCACGGCCTGGAGCAGCAGGTTCTGCCGGACCTGGTCCTCGAGCGCGATCTCGGCGTTCTTGGTCTCGGTGACGTCCTGGTGGGTGCCGTACATGTGGGTCACCCGGCCGTCGGTGGTGTGGCTGACGCCCCTGCCGCGCGTCCACATCCACGATCCGTCGCCGCGCTGCATCCGAGCGACGAAGAGGAAGGTCCCGCCCTCCGTCACGGCATCCGTCACCGACTTGTCCACGGCCGGGCGATCCTCCGGGTGGACGATCTCGAGGAAGTCCGTGTAGCCACCGGGCACCGAGTCCGACGCGAATCCGTAGAGCTCGACCAGCTCCTCGGACGCCCAGATCACGTCGCGGTCGACGTCCCACTCCCAGCTGCCGATCCGGGCGATCCGCTGTGCCTCGGCGAGCCGCTCCTGCCCGATCGTCAGATCGTCGACACGGCGGCGTCGGTCGCTGTAGTCGGTCATCCGGTGCAGGACGCCGGCCAGCTCGCCGTCGGGTCCGTGCAGGAAGCTCTCGCTCACGCTCACCCAGAGGGCGGTGCCGTCGGGGCGGTAGAACCTGCTCTCGACCTCGGCATGGTTGACGCGGCCGGCACGCAGCGTCTCCAGGTGCTCGGCGAACTGTGCTCGTCCGGTCGCGTCGAGCGTGTCGAACACGGTGAGGTCGCGCATGGCCTCCTCGTCGGCGCCCAGGAGTGCGCGCAGGGCCGGATTGGCGTAGCCGACCCGGCCATCCAGGTCAAAGACCCAGATCGCGTCCGGGGACGTCTCCACGATGTCCCGATACAGCGCAGTCAACTCCATCTGGCCCTCCCAGGTCCCCACGATAGGGGCTGCAGCGTCAGCTCTCGCCGGAGATCAGATAGTCGTCGTCGCTGCCCTGCAGTGTCAGCGTGACCTGGTCCTGGGTCTTGCTGCCGTCCTGGCGCAGGTATTCGACCGTGTAGCTGATCTGGCGATTCTTCGGGTCAGCCTGCGCCGAGAGCAGGTCGGCGGTCTGGATGCCGCCCCAGAACCCCTTGTACTGGCCGTAGTTGCCGCTCGCGTCCTGGAACTCCGGAGTCAGCTGCTCCCACGCCGCCTTCGGGTCGCTCGTGACGGTCGCGAGGTAGCTCTCGACGAAGTTCTCCATCCCGTCCGCGGTCACCTGCGACGGCGTCGCGTCCGCTGACGTCGGCGCCTTCGTCCTGCCCGATCCGTCCGACGTCGGCGTGGGGTCGGCGCTGGGCTCCTCGCCGCCGTCCGAGCCGAGGCTCCAGGCGAGCAGGGCGACGAGCGCGATGGCGGCGATCGCCAGGGTCGCCCCGATCACAGCGCCGCGCGAGCGGTGGGACGAGGTCGCCGCCGGGGTGACGGGTGCCGGCGCTCCGGTCGACAGCACCTGCGTGGGCTCGGCAGCGGCGACCGGGGCGGGCACGATGCGGGCCGGCGTGACCGGCGCAGGTGTGGCGCCGGGGCCCGCGGTCAGGAAGTCCCGGACCTGAGCCATCGACCAGCGCTCGGTCGGCTCGATGGTCATCGTCGCCTCGAGGAGCGGGGTCAGCCAGCCGGCGTCCCCGAGCCGCGGCGGGTCCTCGTGCACGATCCGATAGAGGGCTCCGAGCAGGTTGTCGCCGACGTCGTACGGCGGGCGTCCCGCGAGCGCGTGGAACAAGGTGGCGCCCAGCGACCAGACGTCGCTCGCGCTCGTCGCCTGCTTGCCGGTGGCGACCTCGGGGGAGAGGTATGCCGGAGACCCGGTGACCAGGCCCGTCTGCGTGAGCGAGGCGTCCGCCTCGGCCCGGGCGATGCCGAAGTCCGACAGCTTCACCTGCCCCGCCGGCGTCACCAAGATGTTGGACGGCTTCACATCGCGGTGCACGATGCCCGCGGCGTGTGCAGCGGCCAGCGCGTCGGCCGCCTGCCGGATGACCGGAGCGGCCCGGTCGGGCGCGAGCGCCCCGTCGCGCTGCACCAGGGCGGAGAGGGTCAGCCCCTCGACGTACTCCATGACCAGCCACTGCTGGTCGTCCTCGAGGACGAGGTCGTAGACCGCGACGACGTGCGGGTGGTTGAGGCGGGCGGCCAGGCGAGCCTCGCGCGCGGCACGCTCGAGGTCGTTGGCGCTGCCGCCGGGAGCCAGTCCGAGCCGCTTGACCGCGACATCGCGCCCGAGCACCTCGTCGCGGGCGAGCCACACCGCGCCCATCCCGCCTCGTCCGATCTCGCGGTCGAGCGCGTACCTGCCTGCGATCACTCCGGTTCCTTCCCCGAATCCGCCGAGCGTAGTCCGAGCGCAGCATGGCACCCTTGGACCGCACATCCCGAACCCTGGAAAGGCTCATCGTGTCCGTCGACCCGTCCCTCCTCGACGACCTCGAGTGGCGTGGCCTGATCGCCCACTCGAC
>JBAWHI010000070.1:0-1987 GCA_049593675.1 Nocardioides sp. | reverse complement strand
GTGGACACTGATCGCGTCCGCGCGATGCGCGGGTGCCCGCCGGTCGACGTGGCGGCGCCCACCGCTGGACCTCGCCCGGCAGACCTGCGAGAAGATGCGCTGTGCGCCGTACGCCGTTCGTCCTCCTCGAGGTCGGCAACCTGCTCTCCGGTGCCGGCAACGGTGTCGCGATGGTGGTGCTGCCCTGGCTGATCCTGCAGATCACCGGCAGCGCCACCGCGACCGGACTGATCGCTGCGGCGACGCTGGTGCCGGTCCTGGTCTCCAGCTTGTTCGTCGGGACGATCATCGACATGGTCGGGCGCAAGCGGATCGCGCTGCTCTCCGACGTCCTCTCCGGGCTCAGCACGGCCGGCATCCCGCTGCTCGCGCTGCTCGGTCTGCTGGACCCGTGGTGGCTCTTCGGGCTCGCAGTCGTGGGCGCCGTGCTGGATCCGGCCGGTTACACGGCCCGCAAGGCGATGCTCCCCGGCGCGGCTACTCGAGCCGGGATGTCCTGGGAGCGCGCGAACAGCGTGCACGAGGCGGTGTACGGCGGTGCCTACATCATCGGTCCCGGGATCGGCGGCCTGCTGATCGGGCTGGTCGGCGCCGAGGCCGCGCTGTGGGCGACAGCCGGCGCCTTCGCGGTCTCGGTGCTCGCGACCGCGTTCCTCCAGGTGCCTGGCGCCGGTCGCCCCGCCGAGCACGAGCGGCCGGGCAGCCTGTGGCACGGGACGGTCGAAGGTCTGGTCTTCGTCTGGCGCCAGCCCCTGCTGCGGGTCGCCACCCTGCTGTCGTGCCTGTTGATCGCGGTGTACCTGCCGTTCGAGTCGGTGGTGCTGCCGGTCCACTTCACCGACATCGACCGGCCGGGCCAGCTCGGGCTCGTCGTGACCGCCATGAGCGCGGGCGGCGTGGTGGGGTCACTGTCCTTTCCGCCCTTCGTGCGGCGCTTCGGCCGCTACCGGGTCTTCCTCGCCAGTGTGCTGCTGGCCTGCCTCTCGCTCGTCGGGCTGGCCTTCCTGCCCGCCCTCGGCGTGATGATCTGCTTCGGTCTGCTGACCGGACTGTTCTGGGGTCCGGTGCCCCCGATCCTCGACCTGGCGATGCAGGTGCGCACTCCGGAGCCGATGCGCGGTCGTGTCATCGGGGTGATCACGTCGGCGACCTACGCCGCCGGCCCGATCGGGCTGTTGCTGGCCGGGCCCGCCATCGACGGCTGGGGCGTCGCGACCGCGTCCCTGGTCTTCGCTGCGGGTGTACTCGTGGTCGCGCTGCTGGCCCTGCTCCCACGCACCCTGCGCGAGCTCGACGACCTGAGGGAGCCCGACCCCGACGACGTCCCGCACGTCGCCGTCCCGACCCCCTACCCGGCCACCGATCCGCCCGAGCCGCTGCCGTGACCGGGCTCACGGGCACCGGGGGGCGGCTCTGTGGCAGACTCGACCCGACGAGTTTTCAACTCGCGTGCTCTGGGGTCGGTGTAATTCCGAGCCGGCGGTGAACGTGTGAATGCCTGAGTGCCTTCGCGCTGAAGTCCGCGACCCGGTCACTGCCAGTGACCGGTTGACCAGGTGAGAATCCTGGACCGACGGTTAAAGTCCGGATGGGAAGCGCACGCAGGTCATCGGTCGGGCACGCGCCCGCCGACCCCGACCGTCAGCCCCAGAGTCCGCGACCGGACCGAGGGGCGATGGCGATGGCGATCAACGCAGCCGAGCAGGCCGCGATGCGTCGCGCCCTGGAGCTCGCCGCCACGCCCGGGGTGCCGGCGGGGCCGAACCCGCGGGTGGGCTGCGTCCTGATCGACGACAGCGGAGCGACCATCGCCGAGGGCTACCACCGCGGCGCCGGCACCCCGCATGCCGAGGCCGACGCCCTGGCCCGGGCGGGAGACCGGGCGGGAGACCGGGCCCGCGACGCGACCGCGGTCGTGACCCTGGAGCCGTGCAACCACCACGGCCGCACCGGCCCGTGCGCCGAGGCGCTGGTCGCGGCCGGCGTG
>JBAWHI010000069.1:0-15242 GCA_049593675.1 Nocardioides sp. | reverse complement strand
GCCGCAGCCGTCGCAGGCGCAGCTCGCCGTGCTCGGCGTACGGGGAGAGCTCGGCCAGCTCCTCGGTGGCGCGGTCGATCAGCTTGCTGATGGGGGTGCCGTCGGGGTCCAGGGCAGCAGCCGGGTCGGACCCCTCCTGCCCCGTCAGCACGTCGACGGCCGAGCGGTCGACGACCACCGTGCCGGGCCTCGCGACCGAGGTGAGCCGCGAGGCGACGTTGACGGTGGGCCCGAAGACGTCCCCGAGCCGGTTGGCCACCGGCCCCCACGCGATCCCGACCCGCACCCGCGGGAAGGCGTCGTCCTCGTCCTCCCCGAGTGCCGTCAGGTCCAGCGCCGCCTCGACCGCGGCCTCGACGTCGTCGACGACGAAGAGCACCTCGTCGCCGATGGTCTTGATGACCCGGCCGCCGACCCCGACCACCGCGCGGGTGGTCTCGTCCTCGAAGACCTCGACCAGGTCGACCAGCTCGCTCTGCTCGAGGTTCCGGCTGCGGGCGGTGTAGTCGACGATGTCGATGAACACGACGGCCGTCGGCTCCTCGTCGGCGGCCGTGACCTGCGGCAGCAGCCGCTGGGCCGCGTTCTCGAGGTGGCGGCGCCAGATGTAGTCCTGCAGCGAACCCACCCGTGGCAGCACCTCGCCCAGCAGCTGGTCCAGCCGCGCGTGCGGGTCCTGGTCCGCGAGCGCGATCCCCGTCAGCAGGCTGGTCTGCCACTCCGCGAGCCGGGCATAGCTGCGGCCCCAGGTGCGGACCAGCGCCAGCTGCGACTCGGGCTCCAGGATCCCGAGCGAGACCAGGTCGGCCGTGGTGCGCAGCGCCTCGACGTCGGCCGCGGTGAAGGCGACGTCGTCGTCGGAGGTGTGCGGGAACCCGAGCTGGCCCCATAGCTCCTCGGCGACCTCGAGCGGGACGCCGGCCGCGTCCGCGACCTCGATCCGGGTCAGCGTCCGCTCGCCGCCGAGCAGGTGTCGCTCGAGGTCGGCGAGCGGGTCGCGCTCCTCGCTCACGGACGTCCGGTCACTGGCCGAGTCGCTCCGCGGCGGTGCGGTCGAGCGCCTCGGCGAAGGCCGGGACCTCCGCGACCAGCTGGGTGACCTGCTCGCGGGTGAAGTGGATCAGCTCGACCTTGGTCAGCGTGACGATCGAGGCGTTGCGCAGCTTGTGGTGGACGATCGCGCCCTCGCCGAAGATGTCGCCGGGGCCGAGCCGGGCGATCTCCTCGCCCCGACGGCGCACCGACGCCTCACCGGAGACGATGATGTAGGCCTTGTCGGCCGGGGTCTTCTCCCAGATGGGGGACCAGTCGGCAGGGAGGGTCACGAAAGTGCCCGTGCTCGTGATCGTGTCGACCTCGCGGTCGTTGAATCCATCGAAGATCGCCATCTCAGGGCCTCTCGTCGTCCGGTCCCTCCCCGCGGCGATGATGGCGAACCGGTGAGTGGTTGTCCACCGAACGTGTCGAGCCTGACAGCGGCTCAGCCGAGCAGCTCGTACGCCGCGAGACCGGCCAGCAGCAGGCAGACCGCCGCGCCCGCGAAGTGAAGGGTGTGCAGCCGCACCACCCGCAGCAGCGCCCGCCCGACGAGGACGGCCAGCCCGCTGACCGCCAGCAGCGCGCCGAGCGCACCGACGAAGACGCTGGCCGGGTCCTCGTAGCGGGCGACCAGGGTGAGCGTCAACAGCTGCGAGAGGTCGCCCCACTCGGCGGCGAACAGCACCAGGAAGCTGGTGCCGACCGCCCGGAGACCGGTCACGCCGCGGGCCTTCGCGGCGTACTCCGCGCCGTCGTCGACCTGGTGGTTGCGGCCCTCGCGGAACAGGATCACCGCGCCGGCGAGGAACAGCAGCATCGCGACGGTGCGGACCACGTCGGTGGGGAGGAAGGACGCCGCGTGCCCGAGGCCGACCGCGACGCCGGTCTGGACGGTGAAGGCGAGCGCGACCCCGACCCAGACCAGCAGCGGCCGGAGCCTGGTGGAGAGCACCAGCGTCGCGATGAACGTCTTGTCGGGCAGCTCGACCACGAAGATGGCACCGAAGGTGAGGGCGACGACGACGAGATCGATCAGGGCAGGAACCTCCGGGAGGCGGCGACGGCCTCGGCGAGGACGTCGGTGACGGGGCGCCCGAGCGCGGTCGCGGCCCGGACCACGTCGTCGAACTCCGGCATCGCGTTGAGGACGACCCCGTCGCGGCTGGCCAGCTTGACCGCCACCGGCTGGCCGCCGACCTCCACCGAGGTCATGGCGCGGTCGAGCGCGTGCTTGCCGAGCGGGACCTCGCGCAGCCCGATCGTCGAGGTGTGGCGGAAGATCGCCTCGCGCACCCCCGCGGCACGGTCGGCGGCGACGAGCACGGAGAGGGTGTGGGCCGGCCGGCCCTTCTTCATCAGGATCGGGGTCAGCCAGGCGTCGCTGGCGCCCGCCTCCAGCAACGCGGCGATCACCTGCGGCCACACCCGCGGGTCGAGGTCGTCGACGTTGGTCTCGATCTGCAGCGGCGCGCCGCCGGTCGAGCCGGTCGCCACCCCGACCAACAGCCGCAGCACGTTGGCGTGCCCCGCCGGGTCGCGGCCGCCGGCGCCGACACCGACCTGCGCGACGCTCATCGAGGGCTGCGGACCGAAGCCGGTCGCGAGGCTGGTCAGCAGCGCCGCACCCGTAGGGGTGCACAGCTCCTGCGCGGGCGCACCGGCGGGTCCGGCGTACGACGGGGAGCCGCGGAGCAGCTCGACGACCGCGGGCGGCGGGACCGGCAGCGTGCCGTGGGCGCTGCGGACCTCGCCGGAGCCGACCGCGACCGGGCTGACCACCACCTCGGTCGGGTCGAGGTGGGCGAAGCCGGCGGCGACGCCGACCACGTCGGCGATCGCGTCGAGGGCGCCGACCTCGTGGAAGTGGACGTCGTCGGGGCTGCTGCCGTGGACAGCGGCCTCGGCCCGGGCGAGCCGCTCGAAGGCGGCCATCGCGCGCTCCCGCACCCCGTCGGCGAGGTCGGCCGTCTCGAGGAGGGTCCGGACGTCGCGCCAGGTGCGGTGGTCCTCGGTGTCGGTCACCTGCACGTGGCAGCGGGTCGCGGCGAACCCGGCCCGCTGCACCTGCTCCAGCCGCAGCGACACCGGCTCGGGGGCGATCGCGTCGACGGCCGCCTGCAGCACCGGCAGCGGGACACCCGCGCCGAGCAGTGCGCCCAGCAGCATGTCGCCGCTGGCGCCCGAGGAGGCGTCGACCCAGACCGTGGTCACCGCTCGGCCCGGGGGACGCATCGCCGGGCGACCCGCGCGGCGAAGACGCCGGCACCGTAGCCGTTGTCGATGTTGACGACCGTGACGCCGGGGGCGCAGGAGTTCAGCATGGCGAGCAGGGCGGCGATGCCGCCGAGCGAGGCGCCGTAGCCGACGCTGGTGGGCACCGCGACGAGGGGTACGCCGCTCAGCCCGCCGACGACGGAGGGCAGTGCGCCCTCCATGCCGGCGACGACCACCAGGCAGTCAGCGGCGTCCAGGCGCTCGCGGACCCCGAGCAGTCGGTGCAGTCCCGCGACGCCGACGTCGTCGATGCGGTCCACCGCCGCGCCGTGCACGGCGATGGTGAGCGCGGCCTCCGCGGCGACGGGCGCGTCGGAGGTCCCCGCCGCGACGACCGCGACCGTCCCGTGCGGCTCGGGCAGCGGTCCGATGCTCACCGCGCCGGCGACCCGCTCGATCTCGGCCTCGGGCAGTGCGGCCGCCACCGCGTCCAGGGCCTCGGGCGCCAGCCGGGTCGCGAGCACCGCGCGCTCGGGATGCTTCTCGTGCAGGGTGCGCAGGATCGCCACGACCTGCTCGGGCGTCTTGCCGGCGCCGTAGACGACCTCGGGGTCGCCGGTGCGGGCGGCGCGGTCGACGTCGACGCGCGCGAAGCCGAGGTCTGCGATCCGGGGATCCTGCTGGTCCACGGGAGGAACCTACTCGCCGGACGCGAGGTCTTCACCTTCCGGCTCTCGCCACTGTCGGCGGTCGGGTGTTGGGTGGGGAGTGGGGTCAGTGGAGGAGAGAGGAGCAGGTGATGGCGAAGTTCGAGACCTATGCGCAGGGCACGCCGAGCTACGTGGAGCTGGTGACGCCCGACCAGGAGGCGGCCAAGCGGTTCTACGGGCCGATGTTCGGCTGGCAGCTGGAGGACGTGCCGATGGGTGACGACGGCTACTACGTGGCGGTCGCGAAGGAGGGTGACACGGTCGCCGGGATCAGCGGCCCGATGCCGGGGATGGGGGACCACCCGGCCTTCTGGGGGGTCTACCTGACCGTCGACGACGTGGACGCCGCGACCGCGAAGGTGGCCGGAGCCGGCGGTCGCGTCGACGCCGAGCCGTTCGACGTGATGGACATGGGGCGGATGTCGGCGATCGCCGACCCCACCGGTGCGCGGGTCAACCTCTGGCAGCCGCGGTCGTCGATCGGGACCGAGCGCGCCAACGAGCCCGGCACCCCGATCTGGAACGAGGTGATCACCCCCGACGTCGCGGCCGCGACCGCGTTCTACAGCGAGGTGCTCGGCGTGGGCTGGGAGGAGATGCCCATGGAGGACGGCCCGGCCTACCAGTGTCTGGTGGCCGACGGCCGCCAGGTCGGCGGGGCGATGCCGCCGCCGATGGAGGGCGTCCCTCCGCACTGGAACGTCTACTTCAACGTCGAGTCGGTCGACGCGAGCATCACCCAGGCGACCGATCTCGGTGGCTCGGTCCTCGCCCCGGCCTTCGACGTGGCCGGGGTGGGCCGGATGGCGGTGCTCGCCGACCCGCAGGGCGCGATGTTCAGCCTGATGCAGAGCCCGGAGTAGGTCGCAGGCTAGGCGGAGCCGTCGGCGCGGAACGGGTCGGCGGGGTAGACTCCGAGGATCGTGATCTCGGTGGTGAAGAACGCGAGCTCCTCGAGCGCGTTCCTCACGCCGGTGTCCTCGGGGTGCCCGTCGACCTCGGCGAGGAACTGGGTCGCGGTGAACTCGCCGCCGACCATGTAGCTCTCCAGCTTGGTCATGTTCACGCCGTTGGTGGCGAAGCCGCCCAGCGCCTTGTACAGCGCTGCGGGCAGGTTGCGCACGTTGAAGATGAAGCTGGTGACGACCGGCCCGTTGTTCGGCGCCGCCTCGACGAGGTCGCGGGAGAGCACGACGAACCGGGTCGTGTTGTGGTCCTCGTCCTCGACGTCGTGGGCGAGGATCTCCAGGCCGTAGATATCCGCCGCCAGGGGCGGCGAGATCGCGGCCTGGGTCCGGTCCGCGGACTCCGCGACCTCGCGGGCGGCTCCGGCGGTGTCGCCCGAGATCACCGGCGTGAGGCCGTGCGTGCGGATGATCCGGCGGCACTGGCCCAGGGCGTGCACGTGGCTGTGCACGGTGCGGATGTCCGCGAGGCTGGTGCCGGGGATCGCCATCAGGCAGAAGCGGATCCGCAGGAAGTGCTCGGCGATGATGTGCAGCCCGGAGTCGGGCAGGAAGTGGTGGATGTCGGCGACCCGACCGGCGATCGAGTTGTCGATCGGGATCATCGCGAGGTCGGCCTCGCCATTCTCCACCGCGGCGAAGACGTCCTCGAACGACGCGCACGGCAGCGACTCCCAATCGGGGTAGTGCTCCTTGCACACCAGGTGGGAGTTGGCGCCGGGTTCCCCCTGGTAGGCGATGCGTCTGGTCACGGACGTCATGGTCCCACGCAGCCGCGCTCGGTCAGCCGGGCTGCCCAGAGTGCGGCCACGGCGCGCCATGGCGCTCCCGAGCCTGCACCTCGCGCTGACCTAGGCTCGTTCTCGTGGAGATCGTCGCCTTCGCGGTCGCTGCGGCCGCCCTCGTCGTGGCCCTCGTGGCCGTGCGCCGGACCGCGCCGCGCCGGGGCGAGGGGATCGACGCGCTGCCCGAGGACCTGCACGGCCTGCGTCAGGAGGTCGCCGCCCTGCGGGCCGAGGCGGCCGACGCCCTGCGACACCTGGCGGTGGTGCGCTACGACGCCTTCGGCGACATGGGGGGCCACCTGTCCTGGTCCGTCGCACTCCTCGACGACCGGGGCCACGGGGTCGTGCTGACCTCGATCCACGGGCGCAGCGAGGCCCGCACCTACGCCAAGAGCATCGCGGGCTGGTCGTGCGAGCAGCAGCTCTCGCCCGAGGAGCTCGAGGCGATCGAGCACGCGCGCCCCTGACCGGCCCTATAGTCCCGCGCATGAACCCGATGCGGTGGCTCGCGATCAAGGTGGGCGCCCAGCCCTGGCTGCCCCGCTTCGCGAAGCTGATCGTCGGCGCGGACAAGCTGCTGCAGCGGCTCACCCGCGGCCGGATCGACCTGCTGACCTTCGCCGGCCTGCCCGAGATCCTGCTCCAGTTGCCCGGCCGCAAGAGCGGGATCCTGCGCTCGACGCCGCTGCTGTGCGTGCCGCACGGCGGCGGCTGGCTGATCGCCGGCTCCAACTGGGGTGCCCCGAAGCCGCCGGCGTGGGTGGCGAACCTGGTGGCCGCCGAGGAGCCACTGGTCACCTTCCAGGGCCGCACCGTCGCCGCCGACGCCCGCCTGCTCGCCGGCCCGGAGCGTGCGGAGAAGTGGGCGGTGATGCTCCGGACCTGGCCCAACTACGCCATCTACGCCGAGCGCACCGACCGCGAGCTCCCCCTCTTCTGGCTCACGCCGAGGCTCACCTGATCCGACCCCGACGCCGACCTGTCACCTCTGGTCGCCGTATCCGTGCCGACCTGTCACCACCGGTTCGCCGAAACCGTGCCGACCTGTCACCACCGGTCGCCGGAGTCCGACCCGTCAGCGGGGGACGCGGACCAGGAGCCGGCCGTGCACGCAGGTCATCCGCAGCTCGCGGCCAGGGCCGATCGAGTCGCCGTCGAGCTGGCGAGGGGTGTCCGCGGCGGCGCGGACCACGACGGTCGCTCCGGTCATCCGGTTCACCAGGTCGTCGGTGCGGGGGCGTCGGGCCAGCACCCGGTAGGCGAGCGGCACCCAGGACAGGAACTTGCGCGGGTGCAGGAGCACCACGTCCAGGACGCCGTCGTCGATGGCGGCATCGGGCAGCAGCGGCATACCGGCCTGGAGGAAGCCGACGTTGCCGACGACCACGGTCCGCGCGCGGTGCTTGGTGAACGGCGCCCCGTCGATCGAGACCTCGACCTTCACGGCCGGGAACATCAGCGACTTCAGTGCCGAGATGACGTAGGCGAGCCAGCCGACGCGCTTCTTGATGTCCTCGTTGACGCCCTCCATGATCGCGGCGTCGAAGCCCATGCCGGCCATCACCATGAAGTGGGTGTCCTCGAAGCCGTCGCCGGAGACGTCGACGAGATCGATGGCGCGGTCCTGACCGGTGAGCGCCACGTCGATGGCGGCGCGCAGGTAGAGCGGGATGTCGAGGTTGCGGGCCAGCAGGTTGCCGGTGCCGGCGGGGATGATCCCGACCGGGATGCCGGTCCCGGCCAGCTCGGCGCACACCTCGCGCACCGTGCCGTCACCGCCGCAGACCAGGACCAGGTCCGCGCCGGCGACCGAGGCGGCCTCGGCCATGCCGGTGCCGGGGTCCTCGACGGTCGTGTAGTGCCAGGTCGGGGTCGACCAACCGGCCTCGGCGGCCATCGCGTTGACGGTCGACTCGAACTGGCCGATGTCCTCGACCTTGATCGGGTTGAGCACCACCGCGAGCCGGCGCTCCGAGACGTAGACCTCGGGCAGGGGCTCGATCGCGGCCGCATGGCTGCGGGGGAGCGGGTTGTAGATGGCGATGCCGAGCAGCACGATCCCGGCTCCGAGCAGGACCCCGCCGACCACGTCGGACGGGTAGTGCCGGCCCAGCAGGACCCGGTCCAGGCAGACCAGCACGACGATCAGCACCACACCGGCGTACGCCGCGCGGCGCAGGTTCGCCCGCCGCACCAGCATCGACACCAAGACGATCACGATCCCACCGAGGGCGGCGATCGCCGAGGCGTGCCCCGACGGGTAGGCGCCGTTGCTCAGCAGGGCTTCCGGGTTCTGCCACGGTGGCCGCTCCCGGTCGAAGGCGCCCTTGAGGAGTGCGGTGCTCGTGGCGGTCACGATCATCACGCCTGCGGTGAAGAACGCGGCGCGCTGATGCCGACGCAGGAGCGCGGCGGCCAGCACGATCGTGTAGACGGTCATCGCGATGGTGCCGAAGGCGATCTCGACCACCCGGAGCACGTCGTGCAGCCAGTCGGAGTCGGTCGCCCAGGCCCGGGCGCTCTCCCCACGGTTGTCCAGATCGACCAGCCAGGCCCACTCGGCACCGATCCCGAGACCGAGCAGCACGAACAGCGCGAGGCACAGCGCAGCCCAGCTCAGCAGGATGGTGCGGGATCGGTCGAGCATGCAGGGAAGTATGCCCACCCGGAACGCGCGCGCGGCATCGGCGGCTCCCCCGATAGCCTTGCCGACATGACCGCACCCCTCGAAGTCGCTCGCTGCGTCCCCGACTCCGCGGGGACCCCGGCATGATCGACCCGCGCATCCTCCGAGACCACCCGGACCGCGTCCGTGCCGCCCAGGCGAAGCGTGGGCTGTCCGACGAGGTCGTGGACCGTGCCCTGGCCGCGGACGCGGATCGCCGGGCCGCGATCGCGACCTTCGAGGCCAAGCGCGGCGAGCAGAAGCAGCTCGGCAAGCAGGTCGCCCAGGCTCAGGGGGAGGCCAAGCAGGAGCTGCTCGCGCGCACCAAGGCGCTCTCCGTCGAGGTGAAGCAGGCCGAGGCCGCGCAGAACACCGCCGAGCAGAAGTGGCAGGCGGCCGTCATGTCGATCCCGAACCTCGCAGCCGAGGAGGTCCCGGCCGGCGGCGAGGACGACTTCGTCGTGCTCGAGACGATCGGGACCCCGGTCACCTTCGACTTCGAGCCGCGCGACCACGTGGAGCTGGGCCGGATCCTCGGTGCGATCGACCTGGACCGTGGCGCCAAGGTGTCGGGCTCGCGCTTCTACTTCCTGACCGGGGTGGGCGCGGAGCTCGAGTTCGCCCTGATCAACCTGGCCAACGAGACCGCTCGCGAGCACGGCTTCACCCAGGTGATCGCGCCGTCGATGGTCAAGCCGCGGGCGATGGAGGGCACCGGCTTCCTCGGCCAGGCCGCCGACGACGTCTACCGCATCGAGGGCCAGGACATGTACCTCGTCGGGACCTCCGAGGTGCCGATGGCGGCCTATCACTCCGACGAGATCCTCGACGGCGCCTCCTTCCCGCTGCGCTATGCCGCCTTCAGCCCGTGCTTCCGCAAGGAGGCCGGCTCGCACGGCAAGGACACCAAGGGCATCATCCGGGTGCACTGGTTCGACAAGGTCGAGATGTTCGTCTATACGACCCTCGAGGAGTCCTACGCCGAGCACCAGCGCCTGCTCGAGATCGAGAAGTCGTTCCTGGACAAGCTCGAGCTCGCCTACCAGGTGATCGATGTGGCTGCCGGCGACCTCGGCCTGTCGGCGATCCGCAAGTTCGACTGCGAGGTCTGGATCCCGACCCAGGGCAAGTACCGCGAGCTCACGTCGACCTCGAACTGCACCGAGTTCCAGACCCGCCGGCTCGACACCCGGGGACGGTTCGAGGACGGCATCAAGCCGGTCGCGACCCTCAACGGCACCCTGTGTGCCATCACCCGGGCGATCGTCGCGATCCTCGAGACCCACCAGCAGGCGGACGGCTCGGTGCGCGTCCCGCAGGCCCTGCAGCCGTGGCTGGGGGGCCGTGAGGTCCTGGAGCCGGTCGGTGGCTGAGACCTCGAGCCCGGCGGAGGGGTGGCTCCCGAAGCTCGTCGCGCTCGACATCGACGGCACGATCCTGAAGTGGATCGAGGACACCGGCACCACGCGCGAGGAGATCTCGCCGGCGGTGAAGGAGGCCGTCCACCGGGTGCTGGACGCGGGCGCGCACGTCGTCCTGGCCAGTGGTCGCTCGCCACACGGGATGACCAACGTCGCCGACCTGCTCGAGCTCCACGACGGTGACGCCGAGCGGCTCTGGGTGGTGGCGTCCAACGGCGCGGTCGTCTTCCGCTACCCGCCGCTGGAGGTCGTGCACGAGGAGATGTTCGACGCCCGCCCGGCGGTCGAGGCGATCATGGAGCGCCACCCCAGCGCGCTGGTGGCGGTCGAGGAGCGCGGGGTCGGCTACCGGGTCAACTCGCACTTCCCCGACGGCGAGCTCTCCGGCGACATGATCCTCACCGAGGTCGCCGACCTCGTCGCCTCCCACGTCAGCCGGGTGATCATCCGCGACCCCGCGGCGACCGTCGACGAGTTCGTCGCCCTCGCCGAGGACCTCGGCCTGCACGGCACCGACTACGTCGTCGGCTGGACCGCCTGGCTCGACCTGGCGCCGGTCGGCGTCTCCAAGGCCTCCGGCCTGCAGTACGTCGCCGACCAGCTCGGCCTCACGGCTGCCGACGCGCTCGCGGTCGGTGACGGGCGCAACGACCTCGAGATGTTCGCGTGGGCGCACCGCGGAGTGGCGATGGGGCAGGCCATCGAGCAGGTGATCGCCGCCGCGGACGACGTCACCGGCAGCGTCGAGGAGGACGGCCTCGCCTCCGAGCTCGACCGCTGGTTCCCCGCGTGACGCCCGGCGCGATCACCGGCGATCCCATCACCAGCGAGCGGCTCACCCTGCCGGCGTGGACCGAGGACGAGGCCGGCGACATCCGGCTGGGTCGCAGTCGCCCGGGCTGGCACCCGGACTATCCCCGACAGGACGACCGCGACGCGGCCACGATGTATCGACCCGGAGACCCCTGGGCTCCGCGTCACGTCGTACGGGGCGCGACGGTGCTCGGTTCGATCGGGTTCTTCGGCCCACCCGTCGAGGCCGAGGACGGGGTGCCCGAGGTCGAGATCGGCTACGGCCTGGTCGACGAGGCGCGCGGGTGGGGCTTCGCCACCGAGGCGCTGCGCGCCGTGCTGGTCGAGACCGACCGCGTCGGCGTACGCGTGCGTGCCAGCGTCGCCCCCGCCAACCGGGCCAGCATCCGGGTGCTCGCGAAGTGCGGCTTCACCGACCTCCGTGGCGCCAACGAGGACGGTCAGCTGGTGATGGCCCGGCCGCTGCCGACGGCCCCCGGTGGCTGAGGTGGGCGCCGCGGCGCCCGCCTCGAGACCGCGACTCGTCGCCACCGACCTCGACGGCACGCTGGTCCGCACCGACGGCACCGTGTCGGCACGCACCATCGACGTGCTGACGCAGGTCGAGGCACGCGGGGTGCCGGTGGTGTTCGTGACCGGCCGGCCGCTGCGCTGGGCCGAGGAGGTCTTCGAGCACGTGGGCGAGCACGGGCTGGCCGTGGTCAGCAACGGCGCGCTCGTCTGGGACGTGACCTCCCACCGGCCGCACCTCGAGCGTCCGATCGAGCCGGATCTGGGGATCGCGATGTGCGACCTGCTGCGCGAGGCGATCCCCGGCACCGCGTTCGCGGTCGAGACCCTCGGCGGGATCGGGCTCGAGCCGGAGTTCCTCGAGCGGCACGAGCTGCCCGCCGACTCCCGGCGCGGGCCGCTCACGGAGCTCTTCGACCGTCCCGCGTTCAAGCTGCTCGCTCGGCACGAGGACCTCGCTCCGCAGGAGTTCTGGGACGCCGCCGAGACGGTCGTCCAGGGCCGGCTCGTGATCACCTGGTCCTCGTCCAGCTCGCTGCTGGAGGTCAGCGCTCCGGGCGTGACCAAGGCGTCCACGCTGGCGCTGCTGTGTGCGGACCTCGGGGTCGATGCCGCCGACGTGGTCGCGTTCGGCGACATGCCCAACGACCTGGCGATGCTGGCCTGGGCGGGCACGTCGTACGCCATGGCGAACGCCCACCCGACCGTGCTCGACGCCGCCGAGCGAGTGGCGCCCGCGAACGACGAGGACGGCGTGGCGCAGGTGCTGGCTGGTCTCCTCGACCTCTGATCTGCTGAGATGGCTCCGACATGACTCCTGTGCTGACCCGACTCCTCGTCCTCGCGCTCGTCCCGTGCGCGCTGGTGGCGACCTCTGCCGCGCCGGCGAGCGCCGCTCCGTGCGAACAGCCCCGGCCGACGCTGGAGCAGCAGACCAAGCGCGCCGCGGCGGTCTTCACCGGCACGGTCGCCCAGCGCGTCGCGCAGGGCCCGACGGTCACGTTCACGGTCGAGGTGGACCGGGTCCACAAGGGCGACGTGGATGAGGAGGCGACCGTCGAGACGCTGCGGGCCTCCCGCGGCTGCGGCCTCCCCGGCCTGGCGAAGGGCGAAGACTACGTCTGGTTCGTGGCCGGCGACGGCGACCCGTTCACCACCACCGCCGACAGCGGTACGGCGCCCGCCTCGGACGCCCGCGTCGCCCGGGTCGAGGGGTTGCTGGGCCCCGGCACGTCACCGACGCCGCCCGAGCCGCTCGAGGCGACGTTCACGATGGTCGCCACGGAGCCGACCTCGGTGACCCGTCTGGCGGCGCCGGGCCTCGCGCTCGTCATCGTCGGAGTGCTCGGCCTGCTGCTCGTCGGCGCGCTCGGACGACGCCGCGGCTGAAGCGGTCGCCGGGCGGGCCGTCCGTCAGAGGTACATGCCGCCCGAGTCGCCCGGGGCGGGCGCCTCGCCACCGGGTTGGGCCGGCATGCCCGGCTGCTGCTGCATCCCCGGCGGCAGCGCTCGGCGCATCTGCTCGAACTGCGCCCGCGCCGTCATCTGCTGGGCATAGATCGCGGTCTGGATGCCGTGGAAGAGCCCTTCGAGCCAGCCGACCAGCTGGGCCTGGGCGATCCTCAGCTCGGCGTCGGAGGGGGTCCCGTCCTCGGTGAACGGCAGCGAGAGCCGCTCGAGCTCCTCGACGAGCTCGGGCGCCAGGCCCTCCTCGAGCTCCTTGATCGAGGCCCGGTGGATCTCCTTGAGCCGGTTGCGGCTCGCGTCGTCGAGCGGCGCGGAGCGCACCTCCTCGAGCAGCTGGCGGATCATGCTGCCGATCCGCATCACCTTCGCGGGCTGCTCGACCAGGTCCGTGACCGACCGCTCGTCGGCGTCGCCGACCCCGTCGGCCCCGACCTGGTCGGCCGCGATGCTCATCGGCTGACCGTCGGGTCCGATCACCGTGACCGTCTGCTCCTGCTCACTCATGGCCGCAACCGTATCCGCAGGCCCCTCAGACGGTGAGCAGGATCTTGCCGCTGTGCTCCCCGGACTCCATCAGCGCGTGCGCGGTGCCGGCCTCCTCGAGCGGCATCGAGCCGTGCACCACCGGCTGCACGAGACCTTCGGCGACCAGCGGCCACACGTGCTCCACCACGGACGCGCAGATCGCGGACTTCTCCGCGACGGGGCGCGAGCGCAGGGTGGTCGCGACCACGGCGCCGCGCTTGCGCAGCAGCTTGGCGATGTCGAGCTCGGCCTTGGTGCCGCCCTGCATGCCGATGATCACCAGGCGGCCCTCGGTGGCGAGGGCGTCGAGGTTGCGGTCGAGGTACTTCGCGCCCATGTTGTCGAGGATGACGTCGGCGCCCCGGCCGTCGGTCGCGGCCCGGGTCTCCTCGACGAAGTCCTGCTCCCGGTAGTCGATGGCGACGTCCGCGCCGAACGCCAGGCACGCCGCCCGCTTCTCGGCGGTGCCGGCCGTGGTGACCACCCGCGCTCCGAGTCGGTGCGCGAGCTGGATGGCGAAGGACCCGATGCCGCCCGCGCCCCCGTGGACCAGCAGCGTCTCCTGCGGCTTGAGGCCGGCGACCATGAACACGTTGGACCACACCGTGCAGGCGACCTCCGGCAGCGCCGCCGCGGTGACCAGGTCGACACCCTCCGGCACCGGCATCAGCTGACCGGCCGGTACGGCGACGCGCTCGGCGTACCCGCCGGCGGCGAGCAGTGCGCAGGCCTGGTCGCCGACGGACCATCCGGTCACCTCCGAGCCGACGGCCGACACGGTGCCGCTGCACTCCATGCCGATCACGTCGGACGCTCCGGGCGGCGGGGGGTAGAAGCCCTGCCGCTGCAGGAGGTCGGCGCGGTTCAGCGCGGTGGCCGCGACGTCGAGCACGACCTCCCCGGGTCCGGGCTCGGGGTCCGGGAGCTCGGTGACGGACAGGATCTCGGGGCCGCCGGCCCCGTCGGCGATGACGGCACGCATGGGACCACTCTAGGGACCCGCCGCAGCTCAGCCCGCGTCGAACTCGTCGCCCGTGTGGTCGACCTTGCTGTCATCGGGGACCGGGTCGTCGATGTCGTCGGGATCCGGTGCGTCCGCGGGCCGGTCCCAGCCGACGGCCAACTGCTGGGCCTTCGCGGCGAGGGCCTCGAGCTGGTCGGCGTCCGCGGCGTGGGTGGCCGCGGCGTAGCCGAGCAGGAAGGTCGTGATCGGCGCGGCCGGCCGGGTGACGTTGTGGGCGGCGATCCGAGCCAGGTCGAGGATCAACCCCTCGTCGACCTCGGTGTCCACGTCGAGCACGTCGCTCAGCTCGTCGATCCAGTCGTGGAGGTTCACGGTCCCCAGATTTCCCGGAACACGACGTCGGGCGCAACCCCCGGAGTCAGACCTGACCCAGGTCGCGGACGTCGGCCCAGGTGTCGACGTCACGGCCCTCGTCGCCCGCGGGCGCCAGCTCGGCGAGGTCCAGGCCCGCCAGGAGCCGGTGCATCGCCATCGCGTGCTGCCCCTCGAGGTCCGGGCGTACGTCGTCGAGCCGGTCCGCGACGAGCACGCCGGCGAGCTGGCGGCGGCCGTCCGCGTCGGTCAGGAACGCTCCGTCGCGGCCGTCCGCAGCCTGGTGGAGCCGCCGGAACGTCCACGCGGTGACCCGGGGCATGTCGACCGCGAGCACGCCGAGGGTCCTCGGTCGGCCCGCCAGCGCGTCGTACCCGGTGAGGAGCGCCGCCACCGGTCCGCCGAACCGGGGACTCTCGCGGCAGAACGTGACCGGGCGGGCCGTCGGCACCGGGTCGCCGACCACCACGACCTCGTCGGCGTCGAGCAGCGATCCGAGCGCGTGCTCGAGCAGGGTGCGGCCGTCGTGCTCGATCGCGGCCTTGTCGGCTCCGTCGAGTCGCACGGCGCGACCTCCGGCCAGCACGATCGCGGCGAAGGTCATGTGTGGCAGTCTCGCATCGTGTCCTGCCTGCGAGTCGCCCTCGTCCAGCACGCGTCCGGTCTGGAGCCCGACGGCAACCGGCGGTTGCTCGCCGAGCTCACGCCGCCCGATGTCGACCTGGTCGTCTTCCCGGAGGCGTTCGCCCGCGACTTCGGCGAGGCCGGATCGGACGTGGGTCCGTACGCCGAG
>JBAWHI010000068.1:0-5119 GCA_049593675.1 Nocardioides sp. | reverse complement strand
GCGTCGGCGTGCACGAGCGAGCCGACCGTCGTACCCCGGTTGCGGATGGTCGCGTGGGCGACGTTGGCCAGGGCCAGCGACACCAGCGGCTGCACCCGGCGGACGTCGGCCGAGGCGAGGACGGCGGCGTGCCGGGCGAGGGCACCCACGCGGATGCCCTCGGCCCGGCCGTCCGACACGACCTCGATGGCGTCCAGGCCCGGGATCGCGTTGATGTCGACGAGCATCGCGGGAGCCGCGAGCCGCATCGACAGCAGCGGGACCAGGCTCTGGCCGCCGGCCAGCACCTTGGCGTTCGGCTCGCCGGCCAGGGTCGCGACCGCCTCGGCGAGCGAACCCGGGCGGCGGTAGTCGAACGGTGCTGGCTTCACAGGTTCTTCGTCACCTCTCCGGACGTTCGGTCGGTGTGGTTGCCGCGGGCGTTCACCAGGTGGAAGAAGACGATGACCAGGATCGTGCCGAGGGCGATGCCACCCAGCTCGAAGTCGTCGCCGATCGTCAGGCTGACCCCGCCGATGCCGGCGATGATCCCGGCAGCGAGTCCGACCAGGTTCACGGGGTTCCCGAAGTCGACACCGTTCTCGACCCAGATCTTCGCTCCGACCAGACCGATCATGCCGTAGAGCACGATGGTGATGCCGCCGAGCACACCACCGGGGGTGGCGTTCACGATGGCACCGAACTTCGGACACAGTCCGAGCAGGATCGCGACGCCCGCAGCCACGTAGTAGGCCGCGGTCGAGTAGACCCGGGTCGCACCCATGACACCGATGTTCTCGGCGTACGTCGTCGTCGGCGAGCCACCGAACGCGCTGGCCAGCGCCGTCGCGACGCCGTCGGCGCCGATCGCGCGTCCCATGTAGGGGTCGAGGTCGTCGCCGGTCATCTCGGCGACGGCCTTGACGTGACCGGTGTTCTCCGCGATCAGCGCGATCACACCGGGCAGCACGAGCAGGATGAAGGTGAGCGAGAAGCTCGGACCGTGCACGACGTCGACGCCGTCGGCCAGCGTCCCGCTCGGAAGGCCGATCCAGTCGGCCTGGCCGACCGCGTCCCAGGCCCACACGCGGTCGTGCTCGGTGGCCTCCTCGCCGAGGGCGGGGACGATCGAGTTGATGGAGCCGAAGACCACGTCGAACAGCCACGAGATCAGGAACCCGAAGACCAGGGCGAGCAGCACCGCGATCCGGGACCAGAACCCCGGGAACAGCGTCGCTGCGATCACCATGAACGCCGCGGTCAGCAGGGCGACCCACTGGTCCTGCGGCCAGTAGATGCCGGCCACCACGGGAGCGAGGTTGAAGCCGATCAGCATCACGACGGCGCCGGTGACGGCCGGCGGCAGCACCTTGTGGATCATCCCGGCGCCCGAGAAGTGGACGGCGACGCCCACCGCGGCGAGCACGAGGCCGGCGACCAGGATCGCTCCGGTGACGTCGGCGGAGTTGCCACCCTGAGCGCGGATCGCCGCGACGCCCGCGACGAACGAGGCGCTCGTGCCGAGGTAGCTGGGCACCATGTTCTTGGTGACGAGCAGGAACAGGATCGTGCAGACACCCGAGAAGAGAATGGCCAGGTTCGGATCCAGGCCCATCACGAGCGGGAACACGAACGTGGCACCGAACATCGCTACGACGTGCTGGGCGCCAACGCCCACCGTCTTGCCCCAGGGGAGCCGCTGTCGCGGACCGACAGCCTCTCCCGGGGCGGGATCGACAACATCCCACTTGAACATCGACATGAGAGCACCCTTCCGGTGTCAGGACAGGCCCGAGTTCTGCCAACCTAGTGAGGCCTAGGACACACCCTCGACGGCGAGAGATGCCGAAGGAACGCCGATCGGGATGGCATCAGTTGTCGCACGTCGCCGGGCCGGCACGCCGACGGCTCAACGAGTGATCTCGAGGACCCGCAGCGCCACGGCGACGTCGAGGCGCAGGTGGGGGTCGCTCGAGAGCGGCCCGAGCAGCCGCTCGAGCTTGGAGACCCGATAGCGCATCGTGTTGTAGTGGAAGAACTGCACCCGCGCGGCCTCGGCCACGTTGAAGTTCGTGTCCAGCAGCACCTGCAGGGTCTCGCGCAGGTCGGACGCCTCGACACCGGGCGCGGCCAGCGGGCCGAGCACGTCGGCGACGAACGACCGCAGCTCGCTGGTGCCCTCCGGTCCCTCGGGGATCAGCGCGATGAGCCGGTGCAGCCCGAGCTGGTCGAAGAACGTCGTCGACCCGCCTCCCCTCACCCGGCGACCGACCTCGACCGCCCGACGGGCCTGGGCGTAGGCGCCGGGCAGCTCATCGAGCGTCGACGCGACCCGGCTGACGCCCACGGAGAACGGTCGTCGACCACCGCCCTTGTCCCCCGCCACCGCCTTCACGGCCCGGCGTACGACGTCGTGGCCGGCCACGGGCTCGTCGCCCGGACCGTCGAGGGCCTCGCCCACCGGCAGCAGGGTGACGACCTCGGAGGAGAAGTCGACCGAGGCGATGCCCGGCCCGACCGACTCCGACACCTGGCGCCAGGCGGCCGAGAACCGCTCCTGCCACTGGCGGCGCTGGGTCCCGGACACCGGCTCGTCGGTCGCGTCGATCTCGGCGGCGACGACGACCACGGGTCGGCCCAGGTCCCAGCCGAAGGTCGCGGCGTGCTCGGCGACGTAGGCCGGATCGGCGGTGCGTCGCAGCAGCAGGTCGCGCAGGAAGTCGCCCTGGTACTTGTTCTCGACAGCGGTGACCGCCTCCTCACGGGTGATCAGCAGGGCCGCGACCGCCGCCGCGCGCTCCAGCGCGTGCACGTCGTTGCCGGTCAGCGGCCCCTCGGTGCGCAGACAGATCAGCCGGGCCAGGTCGGCGCCACCTGCGGCGACCCGCAGCCCGCGCGCCTGCCCCGCCCCGACCGGGACGCCATCGGCGTCGACCCGCTCCACCCGGACGCGTCCGGTGGGGTCGACGAGGTCGGCGGCCGCCAGCGCATCGCGCATGTCGTCGGGCATCGCCGCCGCCCGCTCCCGGCCGTCGGTCGAGGTGACCACGACGCCGACGCCGAGGACCCGCGCGACCTCGTCGGCGATGCCGTCGAGGTTGCCGCCCTCGAGGACGATCTGGGTCAGCGCGATGTGCAGCGCATCGACGCGGGCGAGCGCTGCGCTCGCGAGCTCCTCGCGGTCACCACTTATCAACACTTGCACTCCCCTGCCCGCCTGGTTGGCACAACCTCACATCGCCAACCGTAGACGCTCCCGGCTAGCGTCGGTGAGGTGATCCCTGCCAGTGCGCCGCTCCGCGTGCGGTCGCACCTGGCCGGAGCACCGGACGGGAACCTGCCCCTGCTGCACCGTGGCCGGGACGCGGTCTACGTCGAGGTCGACGGCCGGTGCATCGGTGTCGTCGGCGTCCGGGCGACCGCGGTGCCGTGCGCCCTGCGCACCACGCTGGACGCGCTCGACGTCGCCGCCGCCCGGGTCGAGGGCGGCGTGCTGCACCTCGACGGCGAGCCGCTGGTGGTCGGTCGGATCGTCGAGGTGACCACCCCCCGCCTGCGCGTCGAGGCCGGAGCGGCGGCACCCACCCCCGACGTGCGTGCCATGGTCGGTCGCGGCGACGGGCTGACGCCGTACGACGACGACGTGCTGTGCGGCTGGCTCGCCGCCCACCGCTCCGCCGGCATCGCGACTCCCGAGGCCGACGCGGCCGTCCGCGCGCACCTCGGCCGCACGACCCTGCTCTCGGCCACGCTGCTCGACTGCGCGATCCACGGTGAGGTGATCCCGGAGTTCGCGGCGTTCATCGCTGCCCTCGACACCCCCGACGAGGCCGACCGTGCGGCACGACTCGCTGCCGTCGGGCACTCCTCCGGCCGCGGACTGCTCCGCGGCGCCCGTCTTGCCCTGTCCCACCTGACCCCGATGAGAGGCGCCGCATGACTCCGACGACCCATGGCCACGTCGAGCTCCGCCCGGGCGCGTACGCCGACTCCGTCACCCTCCTCCAGGTGTCCCGCGCCGTGCAGGACCTCGACGGGGTGCTCGCCGCCCAGGTGGCGATGGCCACCGAGCTCAACATCGAGGTGCTGACCGGGATGGGCTTCGACGTCCCGGCCGAGGCAACGCCGAACGACATGGTCGTCGCGCTGCGCCTCGAGGACGCCGAGGCGCTCACGGTCGCGCTGGCCGGCGTCGACCAGGCCCTTCGCGACGCGAACCGCCGCGACTCCGGGCCCTCCGAGCTCGCAGCCGCCCGCACGACCGGCACCGCGTTCCGGCGCACCCCCGACGCGCTGGCGCTGGTCTCCGTGCCGGGCGCCAGCGCCTTCGTCGAGGCGATGGACGCCCTCGAGTCGGGGCACGACGTGATGGTCTTCAGCGACAACGTGCCCGTCGCCCAGGAGGTGTCCCTCAAGCGGGTCGCCGCCGAGCAGGGCCTGCTGGTGATGGGTCCCGACTGCGGGACCGCCGTCGTCGGCGGCCTCGGGCTCGGCTTCGCCAACGTCGTCTCCCCCGGTCCGGTCGGGATCGTGGCCGCCTCGGGCACCGGCTGCCAGCAGCTGCTCGCGCTGCTCGACCACGCCGGCGTCGGAGTGACCTCCGCGCTGGGTGTCGGTGGGCGCGACCTGTCGACCGAGGTCGGTGGCCTCGCCACCCGCGAGGCGATGCGCCGACTCGACCAGGACCCGACCGTCGAGCTGATCGTGCTCATCTCCAAGCCGCCGGCCGACGAGGTCGCCGCCGAGATCCGGGCGTACGCCGCCACCCTGTCCACGCCGGTCGAGTTCGCCCTGCTCGGCGCCGGCCAGCCCGACCTCACCGCCGCGACCGAGGCGGTCCTGCGCCGGCTCGGTCACGACGTCCCGGCCTGGCCGGTGGTCTCGACCGGACCGCTGCCCGCGGGCCCGTCCGGCGGCGCGATCCGCGGACTGTTCGTCGGGGGCACCCTCAAGAGCGAGTCGCAACTGATCGCCGAGCAGTCGTCGGGCCCCGGTGCCGACCACTCGTTCGTCGACTTCGGCGACGACGAGTACACGACCGGGCGTGCGCACCCGATGATCGACCCGTCGCTGCGACTCGAGCACCTCGCCCGGGCTGCCGCGGACCCGGGCACCGGCGTGCTGCTGCTCGACGTCGTGC
>JBAWHI010000067.1:0-4242 GCA_049593675.1 Nocardioides sp. | reverse complement strand
GGCGACGAGTCCGTCGGCGTCGACGTGGTGCAGGTGCACATGGAGGTGGCGGTGTTCGGCGGCAGCGGCCCGGCGTCGTTCGGCCTCGTCGGGGTCGTGGGTGGCGCGGGCGGTCTCGACGGTGCGTTCGATCTGCGCGTAGGAGCAGTCGTGGAGCACGGGGGCGATCTGGCGGTCCACGAACGCTGCCGCGGCGTGGGGGAGGTTCTTGGTGGAGTCCGCGACCTTGCGGGCTTTCCACACCGGCACCTCCCCGGCGGTGACTCTCTTCCAGAGTCGGGGGAGGCGGTGGCGGACCTCGAGGGCGTCGCCGAGGTAGTCCAGGCCCTGGTCGTGGCTCATCCCGAGCGCGAACGCGAGCTCCGCGACGGGCGCCTCGTCGACTGTGGGTGCGCCGTCGCCGGCGAGCTGTAGGGGCCGCATCCCCCACTCCACCGACCCGTCGGCTTCGGCGGCGGTGGCGTCGTCGCCGGGGTGCAGGGCGGCCCATTCGGTGGCGAGCTCGAAGCGGCGGGCCTCGAGACGGATCAGGGCGTCGGTGTGCTCCATCGCGTCGAGCAGCACCCCGACCACCGGGTCGACGACCGACTCACCCGCCGGGTCGGCGAGTGCTGCGGACGGGTGGGCTGCCATGGGTACAACTCAACCAGGGACCACCGACAGTGAGGGGCTCAGAACCCCATGGTTGACCGGGATGTGAGACGAATCGGAAAGAATCTTCGCGACTTTTTCGCGGGGTGGTTCGACCCACCCAGCGGCGACCGGAAACCCGGGAAGCGACGTCGACCCGAGCGGCGCCGGACCGCTCTTCGGAGCCCTATCGGCGGCCAAACCGAGCAAGCCCGCAGCCAACGCCAGCAGCGGACCGGAAACCCGGGAAGCAACGTCGACCTGAGCGGCGCCGGACCGTTCGTCGCTGCCTATCGGCGCACCACCCGAGCGAACCCGCAGCGGATCAACACCAGCACCCACACCAGCACCCACACCAGCTCCCACACCAGCACCCGCACGAACCCACGGAACGCCGGTCGGCGACCACCGTGGGCGCAGACCTCCGGCAGGGGGACAATGGGCACATGCCTGAGCCCTTCGACGTGCCGATCCGCGACGAGTCCATCCGGCTCGGTCAGTTCCTGAAGCTGGCGAACCTGATCGAGAGCGGTGCGGAGGCGAAGCCGCTGATCGCAGCCGGGATGGTGCGGGTCAACGACGAGGTCGAGACCCGTCGTGGTCGCCAGCTCGCCAAGGGCGACGTGGTGTCGTTGGCCGGGCAGGCGGCCCGGGTCGCCGACGAGGGTGCCGACGACGGCCTGCCCTGGTGATACCGGCGCCGCCGATCAGCTGACGCCGGTCAGCTGACGCCGAGCAGGTCCACGACGAAGATCAGCGTCTCGCCGGGCTTGATGACGCCGCCGGCGCCACGGTCGCCGTAGCCGAGGTGCGGGGGGATCACGAGCTGGCGGCGACCGCCGACCTTCATGCCCTGGACGCCCTGGTCCCACCCGGAGATGACCTGGCCGACGCCGAGGCGGAAGCGCAGCGGCTCGCCCCGGTTGTACGACGCGTCGAACTCCTCGCCGCTCGAGTGGGCGACGCCAACGTAGTGGACCGACACGGTGGAGCCGGCGGCCGCCTCGGGTCCGTCGCCCTCGGTGATCTCGGTGACGACGAGGTCGGTGGGCGGTTCGAAGTCGGGGAACTCGATCTCGGGCTTGTCCATAACCTCACCCTAGGTCACGTCTCCTGCGAGGATGCGCGGGTGACGCTCCCGCGCCCCGACGCCCGCCGCCTCGACCTCGGAGTCGTCGCTGGACTTGCGACCATCGCGGTCCTGGTCCTGCTGTCGCTGACGACGCCGGTGCTCCTGATCGCCGTCTTCGCGGCGGGTGCGATCGTCGCCAGCCTGCTCACGACCGCTCGACGCACGGCCTATGTCGCGATCGTCGCGATCGTGGCCGCGCCGCTCGCCGGCCTCGTGAACGGCGCGACCACGGTGGACATCCTCGTCCGGCTCATCGTGTGCGTCCTGCTGTCCCTCGTGGGCATCCAGGGCGCGGCGCTGCGCGAGCGCCGCGACGGGCGACTGGAGCGGATGACGGTGATCGCGGAGACGGCTCAGCGGGCGGTCCTGCGGTCGATCCCCACCGCGATCGGATCGGTCGGCCTGTCCGCCCGCTATGTCTCGGCGACCGCGGAGGCGCTCGTCGGAGGCGATCTCTACGAGGTCGCGGCAACGCCGTTCGGCGTCCGGGTCATCGTCGGCGATGTCCGGGGCAAGGGACTCGAGGCGGTGCAGACCGCCGCGGCGGTGCTGGGTGCGTTCCGCGCGGCGGCGTTCACCGAGCCAGACCCGGCCGCGCTGGCGCGCACCATCGACGAGACGATCACCCGTTTCGTGGGGGCGGAGGAGTTCGTGACCGCGATCGTGGGCGAGTTCCACGGCGACCGCGTCACCCTCGCCAACTGTGGGCACCACCCGCCGCTGCTGGTGCACGACGCGCGCGTGACGGAGGTCGACACCGGCGAGCCGACGGTGCCGCTCGGGCTGGGCTCCGCCCCCGGCCTCACCGAGCACGCGTGGCCGACCGGCGCGCGGATGCTCTTCTACACCGACGGCCTCGTCGAGGCGCGAGACAGGGCGGGGAGGTTCTTCCCCCTCGACGACCACGCTGCCGAGATCGGGCAGGGCAGCGTCGAGGAGGCGCTGGACCGGCTCGTCGAGCGCCTGCTCGCCCACGGCGGCGGCGCGATGGACGACGACCTGGCCCTGGTGCTGGCCGAGAGCGAGTCGCAGTAGTCGCGGCCCTGTGTCTCGAGCAGCGGCTCAGGTCTGGTGCAGGTAGCTGTCGAGCTGGTCGCGCTCGAACTCCAGCTGGTCGATGCGGTGCTTCACGACGTCGCCGATGCTGATGATGCCCACCAGACGGCCATCGGTGACGACCGGCACGTGCCGGATCCGTCGCTGGGTCATGATCATCATCAGCGCGTCGACGGGGGTGTCCTCGGCGCACGTCTCGACCTCGGTCGTCATGATCTCGCTGACCGTGTTGTTGATGACCGTGCCGTCGCGGTGCAGGTGGCGGACGACGTCGCGCTCGCTCACGATGCCGACGAGCGACTCGCCGTCCGTGCTGACGATCAGCGCGCCGACGTTGTGCTCGGCGAGCTGAGCGATCAGCTCGCGCACTCCGGCGTCCGGGGAGATCGTCACCACGTCGTGGCTGGGCTTGGCCTGGAGCACGTCCACGATCTTCATGGGCAGACCGTACCGGTGCCCCGACGGACGCGTCACCCCTTCCGCAACGTCAGTCGCGACGGTGGTCGCGGAGGTCGGACACCGACCCCGGGCCGGTACGGCGCGCGTCCGGGTCCTGCTCGTCGTCGGGCAGGCTCCCGAGGAAGGAGAGCACCGCCTCGTGGAGGTGGCCGTTGGTCGCCAGGGCGTTGCCGCCGAACGGACCGTCGGTGCCGTCGAGGGAGGTGAACCGGCCACCGGCCTCGCGCACGATCACGTCGAGGGCCGCCATGTCGTAGACCTCGAGCTCGGGCTCGGCGGCGATGTCGACCGCCCCCTCGGCGAGCAGCATGTAGGACCAGAAGTCGCCGTAGGCGCGGGTCCGCCAGCACCGTCGCATCAGGGTCAGCAGGTCGTCGAGCCGGTCCCGCTCGTCCCAGCCGGAGAGCGAGGAGTAGGACAGCGATGCGTCCTCCAGGCGGCGTACGTCGGACACCTGGCAGCGGGTGGCCTTCAGCAGCGACCGTCCGGTCCACGCGCCGTTGCCGCTCGAGGCCCACCAGCGGCGCTGGAGCTGGGGCGCGGACACGACGCCGAGCACCACCTCGTCGTCGACGGCCAGCGAGATCAGCGTCGCCCAGACCGGGACGCCGCGGACGAAGTTCTTGGTCCCGTCGATCGGGTCGACGATCCATCGGCGCTGGCTGTGCCCGCTCGAGCCCTGCTCCTCGCCGGTGACGGCGTCGCGCGACCGGACTCGCGAGAGGGTCCGCCTGATGCTCTCCTCGACCGCCTGGTCGGCGTCCGTGACGGGCGTGAGGTCGGGCTTGCTCATCACGTGCAGGTCCAGCGACCGGAACCGGCTCTCGGAGATCGAGTCGGCGTCGTCGGCCAGCACGTGGGCGAGCCTCAGGTCGTCGGTGTAGTCCGTGGAATTGATCGGCACGGACTCAACACTATTCTCATCGACCGGTCCAGGATGGATCCATGGAGATCAACGGACTCCC
>JBAWHI010000066.1:0-3703 GCA_049593675.1 Nocardioides sp. | reverse complement strand
CGCGACCGCAGCGGCGGCGTGGTCCTGGGTGGAGAAGATGTTGCAGGACGCCCAGCGGACCTCGGCGCCGAGCGCGACCAGGGTCTCGATCAGGACCGCGGTCTGGATCGTCATGTGCAGCGAGCCGGCGATACGGGCGCCGGCCAGGGGCTTCGAGGCCCCGTAGCGCTCACGCATCGCCATCAGGCCGGGCATCTCGTGCTCGGCGAGCTCGATCTCGGTGCGCCCGAAGTCGGCCAGAGTGAGGTCAGCGACCTTGAAGTCCATGTTCTGCTCCTGGGTCAAGAGAGGCGAAAAATGCCAGATCTCGACCCTAGATCGGGGTAAGAGCTTCCGAAGAATCCTCGACGTCGACGCGGAGCCGGGTCGACCCGGCTCAGGACGCAGGTCGCTGCGCCCGGAAGGTCAGGTGCCCCATCAGTCCGGGGCGCCCGATGCGGTAGGCAACCGAGGAGTAGACGGCAGGAAGGCGGTCGAGCGGCTGCGGGAGGTACCACGCGTAGCGGTCCGGTGCGTCATACACGCGGTACTCGACCGGGTCGAAGCCGACCGACCTGCACACCCGGTCGACCGTGCGCAGGGAGTTCAGGCGATAGCGGGTCGGGAAGCGGTGGTCGTGCTCGGCGGCCTCGCCCTTCAGCCGGTGCAGGAGGGCGTGCTGGACCCCCACCTGGTTGGTCACCCGGGCGGTGGCACCGAAGTAGTGACGGACGTTGAGGGTGAGGGCGAACCAGGACCCGCCCGGACGAAGCACGGAGACGCACGCCGAGGCGAACGCCGAGGGACGGTCGACGTGTTCGAGGACGAAGATCGAGAGCACCACGTCGTACCGACCCGAGTGCTCCGGCCCCAGCTCCTCGATGCGGCACCGGTGCCGCTCGCGCAGCGCGCGGTTGCGCTCGATGGCGGGGTCCGGGTCGGCCCCGACGAGGTACGCGCGACGGCGCCGCAGCGGGCGGAGATCTCCGGACGCGTGCTCCCCCGCGCCGACGTCGAGGACGATGCCACCGTCGGGGCAGTGCTCCGCCGCCCAGCGAGCCAGCGCCTGCACCGGATGGGCAGGTGCCGGGATCACCAACGCATCGACCATCAGTGCCTCGCTTCTCGCACCCCCGTGGAGTCGATGCTAGGACGTCGTCGTGGGCTGCGACTCGCTCCGGCGCCGACGTGGCAGGACCTACCCAGTGGTGACGACGGTCGCTAATCTGATCTGGATCGGCACAGGAGAGCGCATGGGTGCTGTGGAACGACGTGTGAGCCGGTGGGTCGACCTGGTGGGCGACCTCGTCACCGGACACGCCACCGCGTTCCCCCACCGAGTGGTGTCCGCCCAGCTGCACGACACGTTCGGCTCACAGGTCTCGTGGAACTGGATGGACCCGGCGGGTCGCGCCGGTTTCGAGCTGTACCAGCCGATCGAGGGGTGGCCGACCGCCGAGCTCCGAGACACCCTTGCCGACGCACTGCTGCACCACCCGATCATGCGGTGGTACCTCCTCACCGGCGACCTACGACCGATGTCGGCCGGCAGGGTGCCGCGAAGCATGGTCACCCGGCGGGGCCGGCAGGTGGTGCGGGAGCATCTCGTGCCGATCGGCATGGAGCAGCAGCTGGTCGTCGCCTACCGGTGGCGCGCAGGGGGCGAGCACCGAGCCTTCGTGCTGGCACAGGGCCGGGAGGACTTCTCCGAGGAGGACCTCGCGGTCGCTCTCGCGTTGCAACCGCTCCTGTGCCTGCTGGATCGTCAGGTCGGGGCCTCCGGTGTGGCGCCGACCCGCGGCGGGACCGACCTGACCGGCCGCGAGCTGGCGGTCCTCCGGCTGCTCGCCGGCGGACTGACGGCCGCCGCGATCGGCCGGCGGCTGTCGATCTCGGAGCGCACCGTCCATCGACACCTGCAGGGCGTCTACCGGAAGCTGGGTTCGCACGACCGCCTCACAGCAGTGCTCGCCGCGCGCGATGCCGGCCTGCTCCCGGAGGTCAGTGCTTGAGGCGTCGGACCAGCTGCAGGGCCGCGACGAGCACGGCACCGATGGCCAGGCCGAGCACCGCTGACAGAGCGGTGTTGACCAGCCAGCCCTGTACGCCGTGGTGGACGGCCTCCTCGGCGCGGTGCACGAGGTCGTACAGAAGGTCCCAGCCGAGCTCGTGGAGGCCGTTCAGGACGATGTGTCCTCCGACCCAGAGCATCGCGGCGACGCCGACGACCGAGATCACCGCCAGCAGCTTCGGCGTCCCGACCACCAGCCAGTGCCCGATCCTCTGACCGAACGACGAGCGCCGTTGCGTGAGGGCGAGGCCGATGTCGTCCAGCTTCACGATGATCGCGACCACGCCGTACACCGCGATCGTGATGGCGATGGCGACCACGAGGAGGATCGCGAGCCGGCTCACGAACGGCTCCTGCGCCACCTCGTTGAGCGCGATCACCATGATCTCGGCGGACAGGATCAGGTCGGTCCGGATCGCTCCGGAGACCATCGTCTGCTCGGCCTCCGGCCCGATCTCGGCGACCGGCGTGTCGTGGTGGTCGTCGCCGTGCAGGCGGTGCCAGACCTTCTCAGCACCCTCGAAGCAGAGGTAGGAGCCGCCCAGCATCAGGATCGGGGTCAGCACCCAGGGCAGGAACTGGCTGAGCAGCAGCGCCAGCGGAAGGATGATGAGCAGCTTGTTGCGCAGCGAGCCGATCGTGATCTTCTTGATCATCGGCAGCTCACGGTTGGCCGCGACGCCGTGGACGTACTGCGGGGTCACCGCGGTGTCGTCGACGACCACCCCGGCGGCCTTCGCCGTCGCCCGACCTGCGGCGGCGCCCACGTCATCGACGGATGCCGCGGCCAGCCGCGCGAGCGCGGCCACGTCGTCGAGCAGCGCGAAGAGCCCACCAGCCATGACGCGACCCTAGCGACCCGCGGGAGTGGCGTGCTCCGCCTGGTCGGTGGCGGCGTCGAGCTCGGCCTGCACCTCCGGCTGCACCTGGTCCTTGGCCGCGGTGAGGTCGACCGCGTGCCGGACGTGGCGCTCGGCGTAGCCCAACGGATCGACCAGGTCCTGCAGCCGCGACGCGACGGGGCGCCAGGCGAGGGTCAGGGCGAGCAGCACGGCCCCCGCCGTCGTGACGGCGAACGTGATCACCAGCGGGTGGGTGTCGGCCCAGGAGTCGTAGCCCGCGTAGCCGGCACCCTTCACGACGAAGCCGTGGAAGAGGTAGACGACCAGCGTGTAGGCGCCCATCCGGCTGAACCAGCCGGTGACCCGGGGCACCAGGGCCAGGAACGCCCAGGCACCCAGGCAGCCGACCGCAAGCACCAGCGCTCGGGTGAGCAGCGCGTTGAGGTCGTCGGCGTAGCCCATCTCGTCGTAGCGGGAGCGGTAGTACAGCCACTCGGTGCTGGCCCACGAGTCGGTCCACGTGGTGGCGATCCAGATCGCGACGAACACGAACACCGCCGCTACCTGGGCGGGGCGCCGGCGCAGGTGCTCGAGGCGCTCGGGGGTGGCCTTCAACCCCAGCACGAAGAACGGCAACAGCCCCAGCACGCGGGCGAGGTCGAGGGTGTCGCCGACGTACAGGCCGGCCACCAGGCTCAGCACGACGGCGACCAGCACGCCAGCCGGCATCGGCCGGAAGATCGGCGTCAGCAGGCGCCAGAAGAACAGCGCCGAGAGGTACCACATCGGCCAGTGCGGGTCGCTGAAGAGG
>JBAWHI010000065.1:0-7050 GCA_049593675.1 Nocardioides sp. | reverse complement strand
GACATGCGAACTGCTCCTCGTGCGTGCGGGCTGGTGCTCAGGTCTGGGGCCTCGGCTCGACGCTCTGCGATCGAGGGGGCGCATCCGGAGATCTGCCAGCCCTGTCGATCACGGAGCCACCCGTGGGCGCTCCCTCGCCGAGGCAACTTCCCAAGCCTAGCGGCGCTGCGCCGGCAGAGCGAATCGGCCGCGACCCCTGGGTCTCGACACGCCAGTCGCGCTCGCTCGACCACCGTCAGCGGGTCCGCTGGCCCCCCGGTCTCGACACGCCGGACGCGGCTCCGTTCCTCAGCGGCGCGGCTCGCTCGACCACCGCCAGCGGATCCGCTGGCGCCCTGGTCTCGACACGCCGGTCGCGGCTTCGTCCCTCAGCCGCGCGGCTCGCTCGACCACCACCAGCGGATCCGCTGGCGCGGCTCCGCTACGCGTGGCCGTCGAACATCGAGGTGACGGATCCGTCCTCGAACACCTCGCGGATCGCGCGCGAGACCAGGGGGGCGATCGAGAGGCAGGTGAGCTTGTCGAACTCCCGGTCGGGGCTGAGCGGCAGGGTGTTGGTGACGACGATCTCGGCAGCCGGGGAGTTCTTGAGCCGGTCGACGGCCGGGTCGGAGAGGATCGCGTGGGTCGCAGCGATGATCACGCCGGCTGCCCCCTCGGCCATCAGCGCGTCGGCGGCCTTCACGATGGTGCCGCCGGTGTCGATCATGTCGTCGACCAGGACGCACATCCGACCGGTCACGTCACCGACGACGCGGTTGGCGACGGTCTCGTTCGGGCGGTCGATGCGTCGGCTCTTGTGGATGAACGCCAGCGGCGCCCCACCGAGGCGCGAGGACCAGCGCTCGGCGACCTTGATCCGGCCGGCGTCCGGGGAGACGACCGCCAGCGGCTGGTTGCCGTACTTCTCGCGGACGTAGTCGGCCAGGATCGGCAGCGCCATCAGGTGGTCGACCGGCCCGTCGAAGAAGCCCTGGATCTGGTCGGCGTGCAGGTCGACGGTGATCAGCCGATCGGCACCGGCGGTCTTGAAGAGGTCCGCCATCAGCCGGGCGGAGATCGGCTCGCGACCCTTGTGCTTCTTGTCCTGACGGGCATAGCCGTAGAACGGCATCACCACGGTGATCCGCTTCGCCGAGGCGCGCTTGAGCGCGTCGACCATGATCAGGTGCTCCATGATCCACTCGTTGATCGGAGCCGTGTGGCTCTGGATCACGAAGGCGTCGCAGCCGCGGACCGACTCCTCGTAACGGATGTAGATCTCGGAGTTCGCGAACTCGTAGGCCGACTGCGGGACCAGCTCGGTGCCCAGCAGGTCCGCCACCTCCTGGGAGAGATCGGGGTGAGCCCGACCGCTGAAGACCATGAGGTTCTTCTCGGTGGTCTTCTTGTATCCGGTCACGGTGTCTGCTCCCTCGATCGCGGCGGTGGTCCGGTCAGGATTCTGCCACGTCCTGACCACTCCCCCGACCGTCGTCCAGTGCCGCCTCGGCAGCCTCCGCCTGGGCGGTCCCGGGACGCTTGCGCAGTGCCCACCCCTCGAGATTGCGCTGCGGCCCGCTGGACACCCCGAGGGCGCCCGGAGGCACGTCGCGGCGTACGACGGTGCCCGCCCCGGTGGCGGCTCCGTCACCGATCTCGACCGGGGCCACGAAGGTGTTGTTCGACGCCGTCCTGGCGTGCTTCCCGACCCGGGTCCGGTGCTTCTGGACGCCGTCGTAGTTGGCGAAGATCGTGCCCGCGCCGATGTTGGTGCCCTCGCCGATCTCCGCGTCACCGACGTAGGACAGGTGCGGGACCTTGGCGCCGTCGCCGATCGTGGCGTTCTTGGTCTCGACGAACCCGCCGATCTTGCCGCCCTCGCCGAGCACCGTGCCGGGACGGAGGAAGGAGAACGGACCCACGTTCGCGTCCGGCCCGACCACGGCCAGCTCGCCGTGGGTGCGGACGACGCGGGCCCCCGCGCCGATCTCACAGCTCTGAAGGGTGCAGTCGGGGCCGATCACCGCGTCGGCGGCGACCGCGGTGGCGCCGAGGAGCTGCACCCCGGGGAGGATGGTCGCGTCGGCCTCGATCGTCACGTCGGCGTCGATCCAGGTGGTCGCCGGGTCCATCACGGTGACGCCCTCGCGCATCCAGCCCTCGACGATCCGGCGGTTCATCTCGGCGCCCATCCGGGCGAGCTGGACGCGGTCGTTGACCCCTTCGGTCTGCTCGACGTCGTCGATCGCCCAGGCACCGACGGTCAGTCCGTCCTGGCGGGCGATGGCGATGGCGTCGGTGAGGTAGTACTCGCCCTTGGCGTTGTCGTTGCCGATCCGCGGCAGCGCCGAGAGCAGGAAGCCGGCGTCGAAGGCCAGGATGCCGGAGTTGATCTCCTGCACCTCGCGCTGCTCGGGGGTGGCGTCCTTCTCCTCGACGATCGCCTCGACGTCGCCCTCGCCGTTGCGCAGCACCCGCCCGTAGCCGAACGGGTCCGCGACGATCCCGCTCAGGATGCTCACCGCACGCTGGGCGGCCTCGTGGTCGGCGGCGAAGTCCCGCAGCGAGTCGCCGCGCAGCAGCGGGGTGTCGCCGTACGCCACGACGACGGTCCCGGCCAGCTCGCCGGCCGCCTCGACCGCCATCCGCACGGCATGCCCGGTGCCGAGCTGCTCCTCCTGGACGGCGAGCACCGCCTCCGGCACCAGCTCCCGGATGTGCGCCGACACGTCCTCGCGCTGGTGGCCGACCACCGCCACGATGCGCTCCGGCTCCACCGCCTGCGCCGCGACCAGGACGTGGCCGATCATCGTCCGCCCCGCGATCGGGTGCAGCACCTTCATGGTCTTGGACCGCATCCGCGTGCCGCCGCCTGCGGCGAGCACGACGACGGTCAGCTGCTGTTGTGAGCTCACGCTCCCCGGGTAGGAGTCGAACCTACGTCGCTAGTCCTGATTCAAAGTCAGGCGGGCCCTGCCGGCAGACCAACCGGGGATTGCTCCCCACAGGCTAGGGCCCCGCGGACGTCATTCGGACAGTGTGTCCCCTTCCTCGGTCCGTATGACGTCCCGCCGGGCTAGCCTCGGAGCGTGGACCTCCCCGTCATGCCACCCGTGCGGCCGATGCTCGCGAAGGCCGTCTCCGGCATCCCCGATCCGGCCAAGCATGGTGAGCTGAGCTTCGAGCCGAAGTGGGACGGGTTCCGTTGCCTGGTCTTCAAGGACGGTGACGAGGTCGAGCTCGCCAGCCGCAACACCAAGCCCCTGACCCGCTACTTCCCCGAGGTCGTCGCGGCGATGCGCGAGCAGCTGCCCGAGCGGTGCGTGCTCGACGGCGAGCTGTTCGTCGCCGTCGGGGAGCGCCTGGAGTTCGAGGTCCTCCAGGAGCGCATCCACCCCGCCGCGTCGCGCATCGAGATGCTGAGCGAGAAGACCCCCGCGTCGTACGTCGCCTTCGACCTGCTCGCTCTCGGCGACGAGTCGTACGCCGACCGGCCCTTCGCGGAGCGGCGCGCGGCGCTCGAGGAGGCGCTCGGCGGGCTCACCGGACCCTGCTACCTGACCCGGACCACCACGGACACCGCCGAGGCCGAGCAGTGGTTCCACCAGTTCGAGGGCGCCGGCCTCGACGGCGTGATCGCCAAGTCCGTCGCCGCGACCTACCAGCCCAACGCCCGCACGATGCTCAAGATCAAGCACGAACGCACGGCGGACGTCGTCGTCGCCGGCTACCGCGAGCACAAGACCAGCACGCCGGAGCAGCCGCTGCTCGGCAGCCTGCTGCTCGGCCTCTACCGAGACGGCCAGCTGCAGCACATCGGGGTCAGCGCGAGCTTCACCGCGAAGCGCCGCGCCGAGCTGATCGAGGAGCTCCAGCCCCTGGTGGTCGACATCGCCGACCACCCGTGGGGCCACTGGCAGGAGTTCTTGACGGCCAACCCGGATCGCGTGCCGGGCACGCAGAGCCGCTGGAGCCAGGGCAAGGACCTCTCGTTCACGCCGCTGCGACCCGAGCGGGTGGTCGAGGTGAAGTACGACCACATGGAGGGGCCCCGCTTCCGCCACACCGCCCACTTCAAGCGCTGGCGTCCCGACCGCGACCCGGAGTCCTGCGGATACGGGCAACTGGAGGAGCCGGTGAGCTACGACCTCGGTAGGATCCTCGGCGTCGACTGAGAGGCAGGACATGTCCGAGAACAGCAGCACCGGGGACCCGACCGAGGACTACGACGTCGTGCTCCTCATCGAGCAGGCCCTCACCGACCAGGACGCCGTCCAGGTCCACTCCCTGCACGAGGGCCTCGACCAGCCCGTGACCTACCACGTCCTGATGCCGCTGGAGGACGCCGCGGCCCGGATCGAGTCCGCGATGGGCTCGCTGACCGCGGGCGACATGCTGGCGTCTCCGACGATGCCGATGAGCGAGGTCGACCTCGAGGCGGTCCGCAAGGACTGCGAGGAGCGCTCGCACGCCGAGCTCCGGCAGACCCTGGAGGCCCTGCGCGCCAGCGGTGCCGTCGCGCGCGGCGAGGTCGTCGTCGACCCGCCGATCGACGCCCTGGCGGCCAAGGTCACCGAGGTCGACGGTCGCGAGGCCATCATCTTGACCCGGCCGCACGTGGTCGCCGAGTTCTTCCACCTCGACTGGACCTCGAAGGCCCGCCGCCGGATCGGGGTCCCGATCCTGCACCTGATGGAGCACGAGAGCTTCGACGAGCAGGCCGAGGGCTACGGCAACGAGGGCGTCACCGGCTTCTGAGCGGGCCTCAGGTGGCTCTCAGACCGGGACGCCACCATGGTCGCCATGACCCGGTCCCAGGCAGTTCTCGCGCGCGTCGACGCCTGGGCGAACGCCGGGCCGGTCCGTGCGGTCGCCATCAAGGTCGCCGTGAGCATCGTCGGCCCGTTGCTCATGGTCGTCGGCGTCGCCATGCTCGTCCTCCCCGGCCCGGGGCTCGTCGTGATCGGGCTCGGCCTGGCGCTGCTCGCGGGTGAGTACCGGTGGGCGCGTCGGCTGCTGGCCACCGCCGGCCGCCAGCTCGGCCGGATCAAGGAGCTGGCCTTCCCGACCGACAGCTCGCCGACCCGCAAGCTGACCGGGGTCCTGGCCACCGGTGCCGCGATCGTCGGGTCGACCGGGCTCACGGCCGCGGTCACGGCCCTGGTGGGCACCCAGACGATGCTGTGACCCCGGACGTCGCGTGCCTCAGCCCAGGCCGCGGAAGGACAGCGCATGCCACCGGGGCCCGACCGGGGTGATCTCCACCCGCCGCGGGTCGAGCCCGTCGTGCGGCTCGTCGCCACGGACGATCGCCACCTCCAGGCGCGACTCCGAGAGCCCCTCCGCGAGCCCCTCGCCCCACTCCACGACGGTGACCGACTCCTCGAGCGAGGCGTCCAGGTCGAGGTCGTCGAGCTCGTCGAGGCCCCCGAGGCGGTAGGCGTCCACGTGCACGAGTCCCGGGCCGCCGATCAGCGAGGGATGGACCCGGGCGATGACGAACGTCGGCGACGTGATGTCGCCGCGCACGCCCAGCCCGCGGCCCAGCCCCTGGGTGAAGGTCGTCTTGCCGGCTCCGAGCTCGCCGCTCAACACGATCAGGTCGCCGGCGGTCAGCTGTCCGGCGAGCGAGCGCCCCAGGCCCCGCATCGCCTCCGCATCCGGCACCTGGACGGCATGGGTGCGCAGGGGGCGTCGCAGCTCCACGTTCGGCGTCTCGCGGCGGATCTCGCGAAAGCCCTGCCGCTCCCAGAACTTCCTGGTCTGGGGGAGCTCCTCGCGCGCCACCACGGTGAGGTCGTCGGATCCGTCGGCGGCCTCGACGGCCGCATCGATCAGCGCCGCGGCGACCCCGTGGCCCTGGGCCGCCGGCGTGACCCCGAAGCGCCGCAGGTAGGTGGTGCTGCCCACCGGGTCGAGCACCAGCGCACCGACCGCGGCACCGTCGACGAAGGCGAGCAGCCCGCCGGTGGCGAGCCGGACGGCGATCG
Source organism: Nocardioides sp. (assembly GCA_049593675.1). Classification (GTDB taxonomy): domain Bacteria; phylum Actinomycetota; class Actinomycetes; order Propionibacteriales; family Nocardioidaceae; genus Nocardioides. Next base: position 1,078 of record JBAWHI010000065.1, on the reverse strand, counting down.
ACTCGACGGTCTCGGTGAGCGCGGCAGCAGGCGGGTCCAGGGGCGGGCGTGCCTGGAAGGCGGCCTGGACGACCGCGTGCACCTCGGCCGCCGCCTCCGGGCCGACGCGCCTGATCTCGACCGTCACGCGGTGACCCCCGCCGATCCGAGCAGGCGGTCGAGCTCGCCGTTGACCTCGTCGTGGCGCTCCAGGATCACCATGTGCCCGGCGCCGTGGCACTCCAGCAGCTCGGAGCCGTCGATCCACTCGTGCAGCTTGCGGCTGTGGCCGATCGCCGTGAGCTTGTCGTCGGTGCCGCAGATGACCGTGGTCGGCACCTTCGCCAGCGCGTCGACGTGGTCGAACTTGTCGAGCTCGCCGAAGCCGGGGAAGAACTCGGCGACCACCTCGAACGGCGTCGCCGCCAGCATCTCGTCGACGAACTCCACGTAGCTGGCCGGCACGTCGTCGCCGAAGGCGAGCTGGTCGGTCGCGATCAGCGCCGCGTCCCGCCCGAGTCGGCGCAGCCCGTCGACGGCTCGATGCCCGCGGGCCAGCGTGGCGACGCCCCGGTGCACGGCTCCGGTCCCGGCCCATCCCGGCACCATCGGGAACAGGATCCGGCTCGGGTCCAGGCCACCGGCGGTCGTCGAGACCAGGGCGACGCCGACGACCCGGTCGCCGAGCAGCTCGGCGTGCTGCTCGACCAGGGCGACGATCGACATGCCGCCCATCGAGTGGCCGACCAGGACCACCCGGCCTTCGGGCACGACGGCGTCGAGCACGGCGAGCAGGTCGCGACCGAGCTGGTCGATCGTGGCGTTGCCGATCGTCGACCTCCCGGAGCGGCCGTGCGAGCGCTGGTCGTAGAAGACCGACCGGACCCGGCCCCGATAGTGCTCGCGCTGGAAGTGCCAGCAGTCCAGGTTGAGCGCGTAGCCGTGGCAGAAGACGAGCGTCACCTCGCTGTCGGCTCCCTCGACCTCGTCGACCTCGACGTGCAGCGGGGTGCCGTCGTCGGCGACGACGGTGACGGGGTCGGCGCGCAGCGACCCGAACGCCGACGGCTGCTCCGGCCCGCGGCGGTCAATCTGACGG
>JBAWHI010000064.1:0-2926 GCA_049593675.1 Nocardioides sp. | reverse complement strand
ACTACCCCGCCCAGATCAACCGGCTCGTGCCCGCCGGTGGCTTCCGCAAGGCCTGCAACACCACGGGGACGGCCACCAACGGTGGCTACCCGGAGGCCACCTTCGTCTGGACCGTCTCGAAGCTGCTCGAGAAGCGGCTGCAGCGGCTCGGCGCGAAGGTGAAGATGACCCGCACCAGCAACCGGCAGGACCGGTGGGGGCCGTGCGTGGACCAGCGCGGCCGGGCCGGCAATCACCGCAACGCCGACCTCAAGCTCAGCATCCACGGCGACGGGGTCTCGACAGGCTCGACCGCCGGAGGCGGCAACGCCCGGGGCTTCCACGTGATCGCGCCGACCGACCGGCGGCCGTGGACCCACGACATCCACCGGTCGTCGAAGCGGCTCGCGATCGCCACCAAACGCGCGTTGAAGGCGCGGGGCCTGCCGGTCGCGAACTACATCGCCGGCGGCGACGGGCTCGACTACCGCTCGGACCTCGGCACCCTCAACCTCTCCGACGTCCCGACCGTGATGGTCGAGCTCGGCAACATGCGCGGCCGCGCCGACGCCCGCCGGATGACCACGCAGTCGGGGCGACGGACCTATGCGGCCGGGCTGGCCGGCGCCGTACGTCGATTCCTCGGCTGAGCCCCCGTCAGCGCAACGCGCCGTCGAGCACCAGCCCGACCAGGGCGGTCGCCCGCTCCTCGATCTCCTCGTCGCTCATCTCGCGGCCCTCGAGGCGTACGCCGAGGGTCTGCATCGTGACGGCGCCGTAGATGCACTCGGTGATCGAGCTCGCCGACAGGTCCGCGAGGGGGTCGCCCCGGTCGATCGCGCGCTGCACGATCCTGCCGATGTGGTCGACCTGCACCTCGCCGACCGCCTCGGAGAAGCGGCCGAGCTGCTCGTGGGAGCCCGCCGAGTCGATGGTGATCCGCAGGCTCGCCCAGCCGGCCGGGTCGTGGAAGTGGCGGTAGAGGTTGATCGCCACCTGGCGCAGGTCGCCGCGCAGGTCACCGGTGTCGACCGCGCCCAGCAACCCGCTGGCGGTCCCGACCGCGTCGGTCAGCAGGCTGTCCTTGTCCTGCCAGCGCAGGTAGACCGTCGACTTGCCGACGCCGGCACGACGGGCGACGCCGTCCATGGTGAAGCCGGCCCAACCGTGCTCGCCGTACTCCTCGAGCGCGGCGTCCATGATCCGCTTCTCCGCCCCCGGTGTCCGGGGCCGGCCGCGACCCCGGCGAGGGGGCTCCTGGCCTGGGCCCTGTGAGGTGGGCATGGTTGATTGAACCGCACAAGTCCGCCCCGATGGGGGAGGATCGCTCATGTCCAGCCAAGTCGCCGCGAGGTGGAGCGGGGATCTCACCTGATTGGGGGATAGCCATGAGAGCGGTGCTCGTCCCAGGCGTGCTCGCGCTGCTGCCGGAGCACGCCAGCCAGGTGGACCCGGTCGCCGAGCTGCGGGCCTCGTGCACGGCGGCGGTGGGCTGGCTCGGCGCCGACGTCACGGTGCTCGCCGGTCCCCAGGGGCGCCGCGTCGGCGACCACCTGCTCGCGAGCGCGGACCGCGCCGGCACCGACGCATCCTGGCTGGTGGTCGGCAACGGATCGGCGAAGCGGACCGAGAAGGCGCCCGGGCACGTCGACCCGCGCGCCGAGGAGTTCGACGCCGCGCTGGGCGAGGCGCTGGTCGCCGGTCGGATCGACGGGCTCGACCTGACGCTCGCCGCCGACCTCTGGGCCGACACCGACGCGCTCGCGGAACTGGGCCGGGTGCTGCCGGTCGGCTGTCGCGGGAGGGTGGACTACGCCGACGATCCGTACGGCGTGCAGTGGTGGGTCGTCAGGTGGGAGTGGTGAGGGTCCTCGTCGGGCCGGACGTCACCGACCTCGCCACCCTGTACGCCGCGCCGGCCGACCCCTGGCTGCGGGTCAACATGGTCGGCACCGTCGACGGCGCCGCCACCGGGGAGAGCGGACGCAGCGGGTCGATCAACAACGCCATCGACGGCGCCGTGTTCGAGCACCTGCGGGCCACCGCCGACGCGGTGATCGTCGGAGCGGGGACGGCGCGCGCCGAGGGCTACGGGCCGACACGGATCCCGATCATCGTGGTGAGCCGTCGCGGCGACGTCCCGGAGCGGCTCCGCGACGCGCCGCCCGGTGCGGTGCTGATGGCCACCTGTGCGGCCGCCGAGGGGCTCTCCGAGGCCCGTGCCGAGCTCGGCACGGAGCAGGTCCTGGTGCTCGGCTCGCACCGCGTCGACCTTCCCGGGCTCCGGCAGGCGCTGGTCGAGCGGGGCTGGACCCGCCTGCTCGCCGAGGGCGGGCCGCACCTGCTCCGCGACCTGGTCGCCGCCGGCGTCGCCGACGAGCTGTGCACGACGACGGTCCCGCGGCTGATCGCCGGAGACCACCCGCGGATCACCGACGGCCCGCCCGTCGACACACCCCTGCGACTGCACACGCTGCTGGAGGAGGACGGCACCCTGCTCGCTCGCTGGCTCCTGTGACCCGCCGGTCCGTGAGGCCCAGGTGCCGCAACGTGGATCCCCCCGAGCTCCGCGCGATCCGCACCCGAGCGGTAGTGCCCACCTCTTGATGATATTACGGAATTCCGTAATATCGATGGCATGGAGATTGACGACCGGATCCAGGCCCTCGAGGAGCGGGTGGCCGCCCTCGAGGGAGCAGCGCCCCCCGAGTCGGGCTCGTCGGCGGCGAGCGACTCCGACGACCCGCTGTGGGTGCTCACGGGGCTGCGCGACCGGGTGCCGTCGCCGGGAGCGGTGGTGCTCGCCGGCACCGTCGACCTTCCCGACCAGCGCCGCGCCGAGTGGCAGGAGGGCCTGACCACCGAGGCGCTGCTCGACCGCGACTGGCGCGAGGCCGCCGACGTGCTCGCCGCCCTCGGCCACCCGGTCCGGCTCGCGCTGCTGCAG
>JBAWHI010000063.1:0-1660 GCA_049593675.1 Nocardioides sp. | reverse complement strand
AACTTCACGGTTCGCCCCCATTCCCGGCGATCGCGGTCCAGACTTCTGCTGTGACTCGATCTCGTCTCGCTGCCGCACTCGTCGCCGTCGGCGCTCTCGTGCTCGCGCCCCAGGTGCTCCCCGCCGTTGCGGTGTCCTCGCCGGCCGACACCTCGGGTGTCGTGGCACCCGTCGCCCGGCCTCCGGTCGGCAAGGCGTGGCTGGTCGGGGTCGTCACCGATCAGGCCGGCCACCCGCTCAACGACGTGGTCGTGGAGGCGTGGTCGACCGATCCCACGGCGAGCGCCCCGACCGCGACGTCCTTGACCTACGAGAGCGACCGCAGGGCCGGGCAGAACGGCTTCTTCAACCTCGAGGTCCCCGGCGGTGCTGCGTACGTCGTCGTGGTCTCCCGCCCGACCGACGATGCGTTCCGCGGCGTCGAGCTCAACGGCGGCTCGCCCTACTCGGTCGGCAAGCGGGTGGAGCGCGACCTCGGCACCATCGAGATCGCCTACACCGCACGCCAGCGGTCGACGACCAAGGCGAGGCTCAGCCCGGCCAAGGTGAAGGCGGGCAAGCGGACCAAGGTCGTCGCCACGGTCACCAGCAAGAACGTCGCGCCGGTGCTCGGCAAGGTGACGGCCGTGGTCGGTGGGAAGTCGGTGGCCGGCAAGCTGAAGAGGTCGAGCAAGGGCAGGATCACGCTGGCCCTGCCCCCGGTCAAGAGGCCGGGCACGTACACCGTGCGGGTCTCCTACCTCGGCGACAGCTTCGTGAAGAAGTCGGCCACCAAGCTCAAGCTCACGGTCAAGAAGTAGGCGGGCGGCGCGAGCGCTCCTCGGCTGATCTAGAGTCTGGTCCATGGACGCGTCCCACGTGGAGAACGACCTCGTCAACGTCCTCTTCACCGAGGAGCAGATCCAGGACCGGCTCCGCGAGCTGGCCGCCGAGATCGAGAGCGACTACGCCGGCAAGGACATCCTGATCGTCGGGATCCTCCGGGGTGCCGTGATGGTGATGGCCGACCTGGCCCGCAGCTTCACGCGACACCTGGAGATGGACTGGATGGCGGTGTCGTCCTACGGCTCCGGGACCAAGTCCAGCGGCGTCGTCCGGATCCTCAAGGACCTCGACACCGACATCTCCGGGCGCCACGTGATCATCGTCGACGAGATCATCGACACCGGCCTGACGCTGTCGTGGCTCACCTCGAACCTCACCTCCCGCAGCCCGGCGAGCGTCGAGATCTGCACGCTGCTGCGCAAGCCCGAGGCGCTCACGATGCCGGTCGACGTCAAGTACGTCGGGTGGGACATCCCGAACGAGTTCGTCGTCGGCTACGGCCTCGACTATCGCGAGCGCTACCGCAACCTGCGCGACATCGGCACGCTCGCGCCACACGTCTACTCCTGAGCGGACCCGGGGACGGCCTGAGCAGGCCCTCTCAGGGGGCGCCTGCGAGAATGGGTCCTGCCGGCGGTCACGTGTACCGTCGAGCGTTCAGATGAGTTCGTCCGAGAGAAGCCTGTGAAGCGCATATTCAAGGGTCCCTGGCTGTGGATCGTCCTTGCTGTGGTGGGCGTGCTGCTCGCCCTGCAGTACCTCGCCCCGAGCGGTGGGTACGACGAGATCGAGTCGTCCACGATGCAGGACCACATCACCAGCGGCGAGGTGAAGG
>JBAWHI010000062.1:0-7257 GCA_049593675.1 Nocardioides sp. | reverse complement strand
GACCGACCGCGGACGGCGCCAGCTGCCGGACGACGTGGCGGTGAGCCCGGGCGACGGACCTTTCCCCCTCGTCGACGACGACGCCGGCAAGCCATGAGCAATCAAGGAGCGAGCATGAGGACCACGCGAGTGGACGCAACCATCCGGACCCCCCAGGTGCGCCGCAGGCGGCTCCTGGTGATGATCCTGGCGCTGCTCATGCTGACTCCGGCGGCGGTGCTGCTCGGGAGCACGTCGGCCTCGGCGGCGGCGACCTTCCCGCCGCGCTACGAACGGACCATCGGCGGCGACGGCCGGCCCGGGGTCTTCTCCTGGGGGGTCCAGTACAACCCCGTGTCCGACGAGGTGCTCGTCGGTGACTACCTGAACTTCAAGATCCGTCGGTATGACCGCGACGGCAACTACCTGGGCGACTTCTGGCGCGACGACCACGTCGGTCAGCCCTACACGATCGCCGTGGACCCGGCCGACGGCTCGATCTACGTCGCCGAGCTGAAGGACAACCCGCTCACCGTCGCCATCGCCAAGTACGACGTGGAGGGCAACTTCTTGTCGTCACTCCCGGTGCGCCTGAGTGTCCGGACGCGCGGTGAGCCGCCGACCACGCCGCAGTCGACCCTCCGCGCGTTCTACACGGTCTGGATGACGGTCGAGGAGGACACCGGCGACCTCCTCGTCCTGGACTCGCACTACGACATCACTGATGACTACCGGCCCTACGTGATCCGGATGGACTGGCTCGACCCGGAGCCCGGAGACACCTCTGCCGAGGTCATGATCGAGGACTGGTGGGAGCTCGACCCGCCGACCCTGCCCGACCCGTGCAACAACCCGGGCACCTGCGTCCCGCGCGCCTACGGCATCGACATCTCGGACGACGACGTCGTGTGGCTGACGGATGCGCAGAACCAGGTCGGCTACCGCTACACGAAGGACGGCACCTTCCTCGGCGACTTCGGCGCAGGTCAGCTCGGCGGTGACAACCGCGGCGTCGTCGTGAACGAGGACCGCGACCGCGTCTACGTGGTCGATGCCCAGAACTCCGAGATCGACGTGTTCAACCAGGAGGGGGACTACCTGGACTCGTTCTCGGGAGAGGGCTCCGGCCCGGGTGAGTTCGCAGGTGGTGGGCGGGCCATCGACATCGACGTCGACGGCGACATCTGGGTCGGCGACTTCGGTGGCTACGAGACCGAGAAGTTCTCCCCGACCGGGACCCCGCTGCTCTCGGCGCCGCAACCGGCGCGCAAGCCCCAGCCCGGCCTCCTCGGCCAGCCGCGCGACGTCGCGGTGGACGACGTCACCGGTGAGGTCTGGGTGGCCGATACCTGGAACCAGCGGATGGTGCGGTTCTCGGAGACCGGAGAGCCCCTGGGCGCCTACGGCGAGCGCGGCTCCGGCGGGCCCTTCGACATGAACTACCCGCGGTCGATCGCCATCGACCCGGAGACCCGACGCATCTGGCTGGCCCAGGAGCGCGGCCACCACCTGCAGGTCTACAACTACCCGTCGTCGCCGGGTGCGGCACCGACGTACGTGCGTCAGGTCGGTGCGATCGGCCAGGACAACATCACCCCGGGCAACTTCCGTTGGCCGGTCGACATCGAGTTCTACACCCAGCCGAGCGGGCGCCGGGTGGCCGTGATCGGTGATCGCATGGCCTCGAGCGTGAAGATGTTCGACGCCGACACCTACCAGGAGATCACCCGGCCGGTCGACCCCGATCCGTCCGACCCCGAGAACCCGCTCATCCCGGTGTCGAACCACGGCACCGCGATCGACCCCGACACGGGCAACATCTACGTCGCCCGGCCGTCTGCCGACCGCATCGAGGTCTACGACCAGAGCGGAGAGCCCGCCGAGGTCGCGCTCGACTCGGAGGGCGAGCCGACGAACCGGATCGGCAACGGGACCGGCAGCGGTCCCGGCCAGATGCGGGACCCGGTCGACGCGGTCATCAGCGAGGGTGTCCTCTACGTCACCGACGAGACCACGAGTCGGGTGTCGGCGTTCAGCCTCGACGGCGAGTACCTCGGCCGCTGGGGCTCGACCTACGGCCCCAACATCTACGACTTCCGGGGCGCCATCGGCATCGACGCCGACGCCGAGGGTCGGCTCTACGTGACCGACACCGGGAACGACCGGATCCAGGTGTTCAACCCCAACCTCGGTCGGCAGTACGAGCAGAACGCGCCGCCGTTGCCGTCGGTCGCCACGCCGGCACAGTCGTCCAACCTGGACCTGGAGCCGGTGACCTTCAGTGGCACCGCCACTGACGACATCGCCGTGGGTCATGTCGAGATCGCGGTGCAGGACGCCGACACGGACCTGTGGTGGAATCCGCGCAACCAGAGCTGGGAGGCCGACAAGACCTTCGCCAAGGCTGCCTGGTCGGGGTCCGACGCCACCGACGTGGAGTGGCGCTGGGTGTTCCTCGGCGTGAGCGCTGAGGGTCGCTACCTCGCGGAGGTGCGCACCCGCGATCACAACGCGAACTTCGGGCAGGCCGTCGTGCGCAGCTTCGCCATGCCCGGTGCGGCCCCGCCGCCGCTCTACGAGCCCCCGGTGGCCGACAACGTGCGGCCGAAGGGCAACCAGTCGAGCCCGACGCAGGGCGAGATCGTCCTCAACGACGCGCCGATCGAGATCTCGGGCGACGCGAGCGACGACGTCGGGGTGGCCCGCGTCCGGGTCGCCATCAAGGACGTCGACACGGGCCGCTACCTGGCGGACCCGGACAGCTCGACCGCCGGCAGCTTCTCCACGAGCTTCACCTGGCAGACCGCCACGCTGTCGACGCCCGACCAGCCGTCCACGGACTGGTCGTTCTCGTGGCCCTCGCCGATCGCTGACGGGTGCAACTGCCAGACGCTCGTCGAGGTGACCGACACTTCGGGCAACGTCAACGGGTTCAAGCCTCAGGTGGACTTCGAGGTGGCGACCTCGCTGCCCGATCCGGTCATCGACCCGCCCGCCGTGGTCGCTGAGCTCGGTGGTCCACTCCATGCCGAGCTGTACGCCTCGGGCCTGGAGGTCGCTCCCGACGGGACCGTCGTGATCGCCGACACGGGCAACAACGAGATCGCCAAGTACGACGAGGACGGCACCGAGGTCTGGCGGGTGGGCGGCCCGGGTGCCGGCGAGGGCGAGTTCCTCCGTCCCCGAGACGTCAGCGTTGCGACCGACGGCACGATCTTCGTGGTCGACACCGAGAATGAGCGCATCGTTCGACTCGGTGCTGACGGCACCTGGCTGGGCGAGCTGAACACCCCGGCTCGCTACTTCCTCGGCGGTACCTTCGAGGGCGACCTCTTCTACCTCGCCGACATCCAGCGCAAGGTCCGGGTCTTCGACGTCGACGGCAACGAGGTGGACACCTTCGAGGAGATCCCCGACACCGCGTGTGCCGATCTCTTCGACATCCGCGACGCCGCCGCTGACAGCGAAGGCAACGTCTACGTCGCCAACTACCGGCAGAACGCCGTCACGGTGTTCTCTCCCGACGGTGAATGCCTGCGGTCCTGGGGCAGCACCGGTTCCGGGGACGGTCAGTTCCGCACCCCGTACGGCGTGTCGACCGCGATGGACCCGGTCACCGGCGAGGAGCTCGTCTACGTCGTCGATGCTCTGAACCGCCGGGTCCAGGTCTTCACGACCGAGGGCGAGTTCGTCGGCAAGTTCGGGACGGGCGGCGAGCCCGACGAGCCCGGCACGTTGACGACGCTGCGGCGGGCCTCGGTGGCCACCGACGGGTCGGGCGACGTGTGGGTCGCCGACCTCTGGGGCTGGCGCGTGCAGCGCTGGGCCCGCACCGAGACGGGCTGGGAGCACGCCCAGACCCTCGGCTCCGGGATGCCGCCGACCACCGACGACGCCGTGTTCCACGAGCCCCGTGGACTGGCCGTCGGCCAGGACGGCACCGTCACGGTGATGGACAGCGTCCACCACCAGTTCGTCCGCATGGACCTCGACGGCACCATCCAGGGCCGTTGCGGCTCCCGAGGCGACGGCAACGGCCAGTACAACTGGCCGCGAGACGTCGCGATCGACGAGACCACCGGTGACCTCTGGACCGCCGACACGAAGAAGAACCGGCTGCAGATCATGCGGCCCAACTGCAACTGGCGGGCCTCACGGGGTAGCGCCGGCGACGGCCCGTCGCAGTTCAACTGGCCGCGGGGCATCGCCATCCGCCAGTCCGACCGCACCGCCTGGATCGCCGACACCCAGAACCACCGGGTCGTGGTGTGGGACGTGGCCAGTCGGACCGCGATCGGCAGCTTCGGCACCGGGAACCCCGGGAGCCAGGCCGGTCAGCTGAACCGCCCCATGGGCATCGCGGTCGACGAGAACACCGGGCACGTCTTCGTGGCCGACACCATCAACAACCGGATCGTCGAGCTGGCGGCCGACCCGGGCGGCACGGACATCTCCCTCGTGCGGTCCCTGGCCTACGGCTTCGACCAGCCCGAGGCGGTCGCGATCGACGCGGACGGTCGCATCATCGTCGCGGACACCAACGACTCGGAGATCGTCGTGCTCGACGCCGACCGCACGTGGCTCGTCAGCTTCGGCGCCGACGAGGGCCTCGACCACCCGGCCGGCCTCGCCACGATGCCCACCGGCGAGATCCTGGTGAGCGACTCGTTCAACGACCGGGTCCTCGTCTTCAGCGACGACGCGGACTGGGAGCCGCCGGTGGCCGACACCGAGGCGCCGAACGGCCTGGCCACCACGCCCACCCAGGACGAGGTGTTCACCGAGTCGCCGATCACCTTCACCGGGAGCGCCACCGATGACGTGGGGGTGGACGAGGTGCTCATCAGCCTGCGCCGCCGCAGTGATCGTCTCTGGTGGAGCGGCACCGAATGGGCAGCAGCGCGGACGACCTTCCCGGCGACCCTCACCCAAGCGGGGGCCACGGAGACGGACTGGTCGTTCGACTGGGAGCCCCCCGCCGAGGGCGACTACGCCGTGCAGGTGAGCGCCGTCGACGCCGCCGGCAACGTCGACCAGTCGAAGCCGTACCTCCGGTTCTCCCACGCGACCGGGCCCGTCGACACGGTGGCGCCGAACGGCACGCTCGCCGCGCCGTCTCCGGGAGCGGTCCGGCCGCTGGAGCCCCTCACCTTCAGCGGGAGCGCCACCGACGACGTCAGCGTCAGCGCGGTCCGCATCGCGATCCGGGACCCCGCCAACTCGCAGTGGTGGAACGGCACCGACTGGCAAGCCGGGTTCGCGACGTCCCTGGCGACCTTGAGCGACCCCGACGCTGCGGCGACCGACTGGTCGTTCACGTGGACGCCGCCGTCCACGGGCGCCTACGCCGTGCAGGTCATCGCTGTCGATGCATCGGACAACACCGACCCGACCAAGCCCTGGAGGAGGTTCACCATCCAGTGATGTACCCGGCACGCTGGAGACCCCTCGACGGGGCTACGCGGGCAGGGGTCGACCCCAGGCCCTGACCGCGGACACAGGCCCGGAGATCCACGGATCTCCGGGCCTGTGGCGCGCCGCTGGTCGGCGGCGAGCGCTGCTTCGACCTCCGGACGAGCAGAAGGGCCCCTGAGCTGCGTCTTCGCAGGTCAGGGGCCCTCTCTTGCTGGTGGGCGATACTGGGTTTGAACCAGTGACCTCTTCCGTGTCAAGGAAGCGCGCTACCGCTGCGCCAATCGCCCGTGTCTTGAGTTGTTGAGAGAGGTGGGTACGGGATTTGAACCCGTGTACACGGATTTGCAGTCCGTTGCCTCGCCTCTCGGCCAACCCACCGTGGAGGCCAAACCAGGGAGAGACCTCTCCGAGCGGACAACGAGACTCGAACTCGCGACCTCAACCTTGGCAAGGTTGCGCTCTACCAACTGAGCTATGTCCGCCTGCGCTCCGTCCGGTCTCCCGGTCGGCGTGCGTGAGAACAGTAGCCGATGCCCTGGGGCGTGCAAAATCCGGCCCCGTCGGCGCGTTGCGCCCTGTTCGGCCGCTGTTCACGGGTCCTAGGGTGACGCCATGCACGCCTGGCTGAACGGGGACCTGCTGCCCGATGCGACGGTGGCGGCGGTGTCGGTGACCGATCACGGGCTGACCGTCGGAGACGGCGTCTTCGAGACGATCAAGGTGGTCGACGGACTGCCGTTCGCCCTCGACCGGCACCTCGAGCGGCTGCAGCGCTCGGCGAGCGGGCTCGGCCTCCCGGAGGTCGACCAGGTCGCCGTACGGCGCGGGATCGCCGCCGTCCTGGCGGAGGAGGAGCTGGCGCTCGGCCGGCTCCGGGTCACGGTGACGGGTGGACCGGCCCCGATGGGCTCCGGCCGGGGGGACGCGCCGTCGACGCTGATCGTCGTGGCCGACCCGATGGCGGCCCTGCCCGCGACCACCGCGGTCGCGACGGTGCCCTGGCCGCGCAACGAGCGCGGCGCGCTCGCCGGGGTGAAGACCACGTCGTACGCCGAGAACGTCGTCGCCCTGGCAGCCGCCCGCGAGCGCGGCGCGAGCGAGGCGATCTTCGCCAACCTGGCCGGCCACCTGTGCGAGGGCACCGGCTCGAACGTCTTCTACGTCCTCGACGGCGAGCTGCGGACCCCGACCCTGGCCAGCGGCTGCCTCGCCGGGGTGACCCGGGCCCTGGTCCTGGAGTGGTACGGCGGGCGCGAGGTCGACGAGCCGATCGAGGTCGTCCAGCGTGCCAGCGAGGTGTTCCTGGTCTCCACGACCCGCGACGTGCAGGGCGTCACCCGCTGGGACGATCGCGAGCTCCCCGCACCCGGACCGGTCACGCAGGAGGTCGCTGCGCGGTGGCGCGAGCGCGAGCCCGACCTACTGCGTGCCTGATCGCCCGACCAGGTGCTCCACGAGCAGATCCAGGTCGACGGTCTCGGCCCCGACCGGCACCATCTCGAAGGAGCGGTCGAGGAACTCGACGAGGTCGCTGGTGGGCAGCTGGGTGACCAGCCGGCCGGCGGGGGAGCAGAGCTCCATGATCACCGCGGCCCGGCCGATGTCGTCGATGCTGGGGAACAGCCGGACATCACCGTCGCCGGCGGGCTCGGTCGCTCCCTGCCGCAGCAGGTCGCGACCGACGGCCCAGCGCACCGGCTCCGACGAGTGGCCGCTCCCGCCCCAGAACGTGATGTGGACCGCCCACGGGTCGGCCGGGTCGTAGCCGAACTCGGTCGGCAGCTCGACGGTGCGACCCCGGGTGTCGAGGATCTGGAGGACGATGTCCTGGGAGTGGACCCCCGAGGTGGGCTGCTGCGTCAC
>JBAWHI010000061.1:0-3445 GCA_049593675.1 Nocardioides sp. | reverse complement strand
ACCTCACCGTCGGCAACGTCTTCACGCCCGACCTGATCGAGACGTGGATCGACTACAAGCGCACCCACGAGATCGCGCCCGTGCAGCTGCGCCCGCACCCGCACGAGTTCGAGCTCTATTACGACATCTGATCCCGCCCTTGGCGGTGGTCGCGGACACCCACCGGGCGGTAGGTGTACCCGGTGTTGCCGGCAAGGACAGCCCCCGCTCCCCACGAGGGAGCGGGGGCTGTTCTCTGCCCGCTGGCTGCCGGACGTGATGTCGGTCAGCGCATGTAACGCGCGGTTCTGGCTTCTAAGCACCCGAAATTTCGGGCGCCTAGAAGCCATAACTGCGCGTTACAGCCGAGCGGACGCCCCGCCCCGCTGGTATGGGCCAGTTGCCCTGAAATGCAGCGAACAGCTGCCTGATCTGCCACGATCGGCGGGCCGAGCGTCGATCGGGCGGAGCCGGGCAGATGTAGTGAAGCACCGCCGCTGACGGTGGTGCTGGCAACTGGGGGGATCCAGCCATGGCTCGCACACGCACGCACGCACGCGCCCGTTCGACTCTGGTCCAGGGCGTCGTCCTGAGCCTGGTCGTGGCGACGATGGCGGTCGCCGCCGGTCTGTTGAGCGCTGCTCCGGCCCAGGCGGCCCACCCGGCGACGGCGAGCACCCCCGACCTCCAGCTCAGCGGCGGCCCGGCCGCCAGCGTGCTCTACGGCCAGGACGTGCCGGTCACCCTCACCGCCTCGCTCCCCGCCGGCGAGCCCAAGGGCTACAACCTCGCCTACCGGGCGGTCCTGCCCGCTGGCACGTCGTACGTCGCCGGCAGCGCCGGTCTCGACGGCGAGCCCCGCGTCCTGACCAACGCCCCCACCGCCGGCTCCACCACCCTGATCTGGCTCAACCTCGACGACCTCGTCGCCTCCTCCAGCCACACCCTGAGCTTCTCGGTCCGCTACAACGACACCGACTCCGCCGGCACCCCGACGTACGACGTCGGTGACACCCTGCCGATCGCATCCGGCGCCTACATCTCCATCGACCCGCGCGACGAGGCCGACTTCGACTCCCTGGGCCGACCCGACGGCTCAGGCGCCGACACCTACACCGGGTGGGCCGAGCAGTCGACCGACACCGGGTTGACCGCGATCAAGATCCGCAAGTCCGAGCCGCACCCGGAGGGCGAGATCCCGCGCGGCGTGCACGACCACCAGACCGTCTACACCCTCACCATCACCAACAACGAGGTGAACCCGACCACCACGGTCTCGGTCGAGGACTACCTGCCTGCCGGTCTGGAGTTCCTGGGCTGCGTGCTGCCCGGCGCGGAGGACAACACCACCGCGGCACCCACCAACCCCGGCAGCTCCGCGGAGTACCCGGGCTCCGGCCCGATCGAGGTCACCGCCGACGGCGGCACCTGCGTCGTGCCCGACCTGGTCGAGACCGTGGACCTGGACCCGGACGGCTCCGGCCCGCTCCCGAGTGGCGTCTACACCCACGTGAAGTGGGACAGCATCGGTGACTTCGCCCCGGACCAGGTCAAGGAGCTGACGTACGCCGCCGCGATCCCGATCCGCGAGAACACCGTCGACTGGACGACCGTCGGCGGCGCCCCCGCGACCACCGGCGCCCAGACCGCCAACCTCGACAACAACTCCGGCCCCGAGACCTACGACGAGCAGCCGCTCCTCAACGGTGCGACGACGGCCGGCACCTACCAGTCCCCCGGCAAGGACGGCCTGGCCGTCTCGGACCAGGGCACGCTGCTGCGCACGGCCGAGGACATCGCGATCCAGAAGTCGAACAACAACGCCACGCTCAACCAGGGCGACCTGACCAGGTGGACGATCGACCTGCAGGTCTCGGAGTACCGCTACGTCGACGATGTGGTCGTCCACGACGTGGTGCCGAACGGCCTGTGCCCGCTCGGCGGCACCAACCTCACCCAGAGCCCGAACGCCCAGGACGCCGAGTGCGACCCCGTCGCCGGCAAGGGCCCGAGCGCCGACTACACCACGGTGCAGGAGCAGGCGGACGGCACGTTCGACCTGACCTGGGACACGTCGACCTTCCCGGCGCTGGCGCGGATCCAGCCCAGCGACACCCGCCAGCTGACCTTCTGGACCCGCACCCGCGCCAACTACCAGTCCGGCTTCGAGAACTCGACGCCCGTGCTGTCGCGCGACTCGGTGCGCAACGAGATCGACACCCGGGGTCTGGACTTCATCCGCTGCGCACCGGGTGACCCCGACTGCACCACGGGCGGCGCCAAGATCGACGCCGACGAGACCGACGGTGAGCTGGACTACGACGTCTCCGGCTCCGGCAAGGCCGCGAGCGGTCCGGTGATCGACAAGCAGGTCGCCGCAACCTATCCCGGCGACGGCAACTGCAACGACCTCGCCGCGGCGAGCTACGGCGAGACGCTGCCGACGTACGGCCCCGGCGACCTGGTGTGCTGGAAGCTCCAACTGGCCTTCCCGCAGGACCTGGACACCTCCAGCCAGGACGTCTTCGACATCCTGCCGAACGGCATCGATTACGTCGCCGGCTCCTGGCAGGCGACCACGAACAACACCGTGCCGATCTCGGGCTTCGAGTCCGCCGACGGCCGGCTGACGTGGAGCATCGGCGCCGGCGGCACCGACGTCGACGCCGGTGGTCAGGTCTTCGAGGTCACCATCGAGACCACCGTGGGCTCGCCGCTGGGTCACCACTCGGGCGACGTCGAGGGCAACCTGCAGAAGTTCTCCTATGAGAGCACCGCGGGCAAGGCGTTCACGCTGCGCGACAAGGTGGACTTCCAGTGGGCCCAGCCCGAGGTCTCCCTGGTCAAGGGCGTTCGTCAGATCAACAGCGGCACCGTCAACGGACCGAACGTGGACCACAAGCAGGTGGCCGGCAGCGACGTCGTGCAGTACCGCGTCGACGTCACCAACAACGGCCCCGAGCCCGCCCAGGACGTCCGCGTCTGGGACGTCCTGCCCACCGGGATCACCTGCGCCGAGGTCGCTGCCATCTCCGATGGCGGCTCCTGCAACAGCGCCGCGGACCGCGTCGAGTGGAACGCCTCGAGCGACCTCGACCTCGCCGCCGGCGCCACCACGATGCTGACCTACCGGGTCACGGTCCCGGCCGGGGTCAGCCCGAGCCAGACGTTCGTCAACACCGCCGGCGTCATGGAGTACGGCTACGAGACCAACCGAGGCACCACGACCTCGATGGTGCCGGCCAACACCACCGTCAAGGACCCGGCGCTGACGCCCAACACCGGCGCCGCGCAGGATGTCTCGGACATCTACACCGCCGACGCGAAGGTAGTGAAGGGTCGAACCACCTCGGTGAACGAGTCCGGCAACAACGCAGGCTCCGAGGCGACGATCGGTGAGGTGATCGACTACACGGTCACCACCACGATCCCCAAGGGGACCACGATCTACGGCACGCCGACAGTC
>JBAWHI010000060.1:0-3871 GCA_049593675.1 Nocardioides sp. | reverse complement strand
GGGGTCGATGATGTCGATGAGGCGCTTGTGCGTGCGCATCTCGAAGTGCTCGCGGGAGTCCTTGTACTTGTGCGGCGAGCGGATGACGCAGTACACGTTCTTCTCGGTCGGCAGCGGCACCGGGCCGGCGACCTTGGCGCCCGTACGGGTCACCGTGTCCACGATCTTGCGCGCCGAGGTGTCGATCACCTCGTGGTCATAGGCCTTGAGCCTGATGCGGATCTTCTGTCCCGCCATAGGTCTCTCTGTCCTCACTCGTTCAGTACCGCGTGCGTAGTCCGGGACGTCCTCCGGCTTGAGTCGGTCCCCGTCGCTGTGCCAGCACCGCCTGCTCCGACCCCCGCGGTCGGGCGTGTCGCGCCTGGAAGCACAACACGAGACCGGGGTCTCACAGTTGGTGTTGGTTGGCGCCCGATCTCTGTCGTGCAGAGCAGTCGGGCTGATCGGGTCTCCAGGTTCGGTGCGGCCGCACGCCGGACCACTGAAACATCAGGAGACGCGATTCAGTAGTCAAGATGTGGCGCACCCCGGCAACCCTGCCGAAGCAACCGAACTATCTTGACAGAGATCCCCGCACAGACCAAATTCACCGACCGCCGCCCGCGAATCACGCGGGAACGCCACGTGGCGGCGACCCTGGAACGTGCTCGTGAGGTCCGGCTATCGTGCCGCATGATCATCGACGTGCCCACCGGCCAGGACCCGATCAGGCATGTCTGGGGCGAGATGGTGCCGGGCATCGGGATCGCGGCCTCGTCGTTCTCGATGGCCGTCTACGAGCACGCCACCCTCGGACTGCGCGAGTTCGAGGCCGCCCGGCTGCGGATCGCCCAGATCAACGGATGCCTGCTCTGCCAGGACTGGCGCACCGAGCGCGACGGCGTGCGGGTCGAGGACGACTTCGCCGACGCCGTCTCGCAGTGGCGGACCACCCGGGCCTTCGACGACCGGACCCGGCTCGCTGCCGAGTACGCCGAGCGGTACGCCCTGGACCACCGGGGCCTCGACGCCGGCTTCTGGACCCGGATGAAGGCGCAGTACACCGACCGGGAGATCGTCGAGCTCTCGATGTGCCTGGGTTCCTGGCTCGCCTTCGGACGACTCAACCAGGTGCTCGGGCTCGACACCGCCTGCGAGCTCCCCGGCCACCTCGCCCGAGGAGGGGCGACCCCCTAGGGTGAGCGCGTGTCTGGCGATCGGTCCTACCCCCCGCCGGGCGGTGCGCAGCCCGGCGGACCTCCTCCTCCCGGTTGGGCCCAGCCCCCACCCCTTCACCAGCACGGGTGGCCCGCCACGCCCGGCGTCGGCCAGCCGGGTCCCCCGGCCGGGATGCACGGGGCAGCTCACAAGCCCGGCGCGATCCCGCTGCGCCCCCTGAACCTCGGCGACATCTACGACGGGGCCTTCCGCACGATCCGCTTCAACCCGCGCGCCACCGTCGGCTCCGCGGTCCTCGTGGCGGCGGGCGCCATGGCCCTGCCCGTCCTCCTCACCGCACTGCTGACGCTGCTCGTGGATCTGACGGCGAGCGGATCGGGCGACCTCTCCGACGCCGAGGCGATCGCCGCGATCGGCACCGGAGGCGCGCTGGTGGTGGGGGCGCTGCTGCAGGGCGTCGGGGTGATCTTCGTGACCGGGATGGTCGCCCACGTCGTGGCCGCCGCGGCGACCGGACGACGCCTCTCGCTCGGGCAGGCCTGGGCGGCCACCCGGGGCTCGCGGTGGCGCCTGGTCGGCCTCACCCTGCTGCTCGGCCTGATGTTCCTGGGAGTCCTCGCCGCCTATGTCGCGGTCTGGGTGGTGGTCGCCGTGACGGCACCGGTAGCAGTCATCGTCGTGTTCGGGGTCGTGACGGTGCCGGCGTTCCTCGTGTTCCTCTGCTGGTGGTGGGTGCGCGTCTACTACCTGCCCGTGCCGGCCCTGATGCTGGAGCGGATCGGTGTCGCCGCCGCGATCGGGCGCGGCTTCGGGCTGACCCGACGCCAGTTCTGGCGCACCTTCGGCATCGCTCTCCTCACCGTGATCGTGACCGGCGTGGCGGGGTCGGTGCTGGCCGCGCCGTTCTCGATCGCCGGGCAGATCGCACCGGTGGCGCTCGAGGGCAGCCAGTACGTCGCGCTGGTCACCGTGGTCCTCGCCGCCCTGGGCAGCGTGGTCCAGATCGCCTTCGTCACGCCGTTCAGCGCGGCAGTGGCCTCCCTGCAGTACCTGGACCAGCGGATGCGCAAGGAGGCGTACGACGTCGAGCTGATGGCCCAGTCCGGGATCCCCGCCTCGTGATCGAGCCCCCACTGGGTCCGAGCCCCGACGAGGCCCGGCGCCTGCTTCAGCGCGAGCTCGTGCACCCCGAGTACCACGAGCAGAGCCTGCTCGAGGAGCTCTTCGACTGGGTCGACCGGTTCGTCAGCGGCAGCATCGAGGCCGCCTCGGACGTCCCGCCGCTCTCGACCCTCGCCGCCATGGTGGCGTTCTTGGCGCTGGCGCTCGCCCTGACCTGGCTGGCCTCCCGGGCGCGCCGCAGTGGACGCGTCGCCCGGGACCGTGCGGTCGTGGCGACCGACGAGGTGCTCACCGCGGCCGAGCTGCGCCGTCGGGCCGACCTGGCCCTCGCCGAGGGCCGCAACGGCGATGCCGTCGTGGACGGCTTCCGGGCGCTGGCGGTGCGCCAGGTCGAGCGCGGCCGGCTCGACGACCTTCCGGGAGCCACCGCCCATGAGGTCGCAACAGCGGTCGGTGCCGCCCACCCGGACGCCCGCGCACACGTGGACCGCACGGCGGCCCTCTTCGACGCCGTGCGCTACGGCGACCGCCCGGCCACCGCCGAGCAGGCCGTGGACGTGCTGGAGCTCGACGACGCACTCGGGAGCCGGACGTGAGACGGCACCGGACCACCGTGATCCTCCTCGTCGGCCTGGTCGTCGCAGTGGCGATCGTCGCGCTCACCAGTGGCGGGGTCGAGCGCGCAGCCCCACTCGATCCCGACAACCCGCGCCCCGGTGGGGCACAGGCCCTGGCCCGGGTCCTCGACGCCCAGGGCGTCGACGTCACGGTGGTCCGCGACGCCGACGCGCTGGAGTCGACAGCGGTGGACGGCGGGACCACGGTGCTGGTCACGTCGACCGACCTGCTCGGACGCAGCACCGTGGACCGGCTGCTGGCGCAGACCCGGAGCGCCACCCTGGTGCTGACCGAGCCAGGGCCGGGCACGACCTCGGCACTCGGCGTCGACGCGCCACCGACGCGGACCACCCTCGACGAGCCCCGCCCGGCCGACTGCGCGGATCCGACGTACGACGGACTGGAGCTCGTCGTCGACCAGGCCCTGGAGTACCCCGGGCGGGCGAGCTGCTTCGGCGGCCTGCTCGCGGAGCCGGAGCCGGACGTGCGGCTGCTCGGCGCCGGTGAGGCGCTCTCGAACGGCCAGGTGCTGCGAGCCGACAACGCCGCGGTCGCGCTGCGGCTGCTCGGCGAGCACGACCGGCTGGTGTGGTACGTCCCGAGCCTCGAGGACCTGGTCGCCGACGACGGCGTCAGCCTGACGACCCTGCTGCCGGACTGGCTGCGGCCCGCACTCTGGATCGCCCTGCTCGCGACGCTGGCGCTGCTGCTGTGGCGGGCCCGACGCCTCGGGCCGCTCTCGACCGAGCCGCTGCCCGTGGTCGTCAAGGCCATCGAGACGACCCGCAGCCGGGGCCGGCTCTATCGCAAGGCGGGCGACCGGGCCCATGCCGCCGCAGCGCTTCGCTCCGCGGCCAGGCACCGCGCCGCCGAGCGACTCGCCCTGGGGCCGCACCCCGACCCGGCCACCCTGGTGCGCGCCCTGGCGCGTCAGACCGACCGGCCCGTCGACGAGGTCGAGCGGCTACTCGGA
>JBAWHI010000059.1:0-3572 GCA_049593675.1 Nocardioides sp. | reverse complement strand
CACCTTCGAGATCGGCCCCGACGGCTTCCACCCGGCCTACGAGAACGCCGTGGTCGCCGAGTACCTCGGGGAGGAGCCCGCGGCCGGCGCCGGCAGCGGCGGCAACCGCGAGGCCTACTACCAGGCGGCGGAGGCGGCGATGGACCACGCGCTGATCTCGCGGGTCCGGGGCCGGGCACCGAAGGGCACCCGGATCGTGCTCAGCAAGACCCACGTCTCGCCGACCTCGCCGGTGATCCGTCCCGACGGCTCCACCGGGCCGCAGCGGTTCTTCGAGGACACCCTGGTCAACCGCTACGACTCCGAGGGCGGCCGGTTCACCCTCGACGTGAACCCCTCCACCCGACCGCTGGTCGCGGGACGCTACGGCCGCGAGCCGGTCGCCGACCCGCAGGAGACGGCGGCGATCACGAACCCCGACGGCGTCCCCGCCGTCGGGGAGTCGGAGGAGTCGACCGTCGAGGTGCTCGGGCAGCCCGAGGTCGACAACGGCTTCGCCACGCTGTCCTTCGAGTGGCCCGACGGCGCCGACTGGGACTTCTACGTCCTCGGTCCCGACGGGGAGCCGGTCGGCTCGGGCGCCACCCTCGCCAACCCCGAGGTGATCAAGATCCCCGACCCGGTCGCCGGCACCTACACCGTGGTCGCGGAGAACTACGAGGACGGCTCGGCCGAGGACGACTGGACGGGCGAGGTGTCCTTCCAGAGCCCCGAGCCGCCGCAGGAGTCCGGGATCAAGGAGTCCTGGCAGGTCACCTGCCTGCGCCGGGGCAAGATCCTGGCCAGCCAGGAGGTCGTGGTCGACCGTGGCGAGGTCGCTCGGGTCGGCAAGGCCTGCCGTCCCGGCGGGAAGCGTCGCTGAGCTCCACCTGACGCCGGTGGGCGGCGTGCGTCCGCGCGATCAGCGGGCGTACGCCGCCAGCTCACCGGCCAGGTCGGCGTTGGCGCGACCGCTGACCAAGGTGCCCTCGGCGGTGTGCTCGAGCTCGGCGATCTCGCCGAACCGGTGCAGCCGGTCGATCAGGTCGCCGCGGTCGTAGGGCAGCAGCGCGGCGAACTCCACGCCCGGGCGGGGCAGCTCGCCCTCGATCACCCGCAGCGCCTCGGCCATGCCCTCGCCGGTGCGGGCGCTCACGACCAGGCTGTGCGGCTCGCGGGCCTGCAGCCGGGCCAGCACCATCGGGTCGGCGGCGTCGGCCTTGTTGATGACCACGATCTCGGGCACCTTCGCCGCGTCGATCTCGGCGAACACCTCGCGCACCGCGGCGAGCTGGCCCTCGGGGTCGGGATGGGAGCCGTCGACGACGTGGAGGATCAGGTCGGAGTCGGCGACCTCCTCCAGGGTGCTGCGGAAGGCCTCGACCAGCTGATGGGGCAGGTGCCGGACGAAGCCGACGGTGTCGCTCATGGTGTAGACCCGCCCGTCGGCGGTCGTGGTCCGTCGCGTGGTCGGGTCGAGCGTCGCGAACAGCGAGTCCTCGACCAGGACCCCGGCGTCGGTGAGCCGGTTGAGCAGGCTCGACTTGCCGGCGTTGGTGTAGCCCGCGATCGAGACGCTGGGCACGTGGTTGCGGCGCCGCTCCTGGCGCTTGGTGTCGCGGGTGCCCTTCATCTCGGCGAGCTCGCGGCGCAGCTTGGCGATCTTGGTGTTGATCCGGCGCCGGTCGGTCTCGATCTTGGTCTCACCGGGGCCGCGGCCACCGATGCCGCCGCCGTCGGCACCGACCCGGCCACCGGCCTGGCGGGAGAGGTTGCCGCCCCAGCCGCGCAGCCGCTGCTTCATGTAGTTGAGCTGCGCGAGCTCGGTCTGGGCCTGGGCCTCGCCGGACTTCGCGTGCTGGGCGAAGATGTCGAGGATCAGCGCGGTCCGGTCGACGACCTTGACCTTGAGCCGGTCCTCGAGGTTCCTCAGCTGGCTCGGCGCGAGCTCGCCGTCGCAGATCACGGTGTCGGCACCGGTCGCGGCCACGATCTCGGCGATGCCGTCGACCTTGCCGCGACCGACGTACGTCGCGGGGTCCGGTGTCTGGCGGCGCTGGAAGATCGCCTCCAGCACCTCGGAGCCGGCGGTCTCGGCGAGCAACGCGAGCTCGGCCATCGAGTTCTCGGCGTCCTCGACGGTGCCCTCGGTCCACACGCCGACCAGCACGACCCGCTCGAGGCGCAGCTGGCGGTACTCGACCTCGGTGATGTCCTCGAGCTCGGTGCGCAGGCTGGCGACCCGGCGGAGCTGATGCCGCTCGGCCAGCTCCATCGCCCCGACGGTGATGTCCTCGGGATCCGGCTCGTCGGCCCACGAGTCGGAGAGCCCGGACTCGAACTCCTCGTCGGCGTCCCAGTCGTCGGTCTCCTCGAGCTCGTCGTCGAGGCTGAAGTCAGATGCGTTACTCATACGACTACCAGAGTACGGTCGCGCCCCTCGGCCCGGCGAACCCTTAACGTGCTGTCCGTGCTCCCTGACCTGCCCGTCGGCATCCGCCTGCTCGGGCTGACCGGCCCTCCCGGGGTCGGGAAGTCGACGCTGGCCAGGACCCTGGGCCTCCCGGTGCTCCCGATGGACGGCTTCCACTACGCCGACCTCGAGCTGGCCCGACGCCGGTTGCTGGATCGCAAGGGCGCCCCGGAGACGTTCGACGCCGAGGGGTACGCCGCGCTGCTGGGCCGCGTCCGCGCGGGAGAGGCCGAGGTGGTCGCGCCGATGTTCGAGCGCGACCTCGAGCAGCCGATCGCCGGAGCGATCCCGGTCCCCGCAACGGGGGTCGTCGTGACCGAGGGCAACTACCTGCTGCTCGACGAGCCGCGCTGGCAGGCGGTCCGCGACCGGATCGACGTGGTGTGGCACCTGAGCCTCGACGACGCGGTCCGCGTCGAGCGCCTGATCGCCCGGCACGTGGCGTTCGGCAAGTCACCGGGCGAGGCGCGGGCTTGGGTGGCCCGGGTCGACGAGGTCAACGCCCGGCTGGTCGAGGCCGCGCGCGACCGGGCGGATCTGGTGGTCGAGCTCAGCCCCGAGGCTCTGCCGCGAACTCCCCCGGCGTGAGGCCGGTGACGGCCCGGAAGTCGCGGCCGAAGTGGGCCTGGTCGGCGTAGCCGAGGTCGGCGGCGACCCGGGCCAGGTCGGGCCTCTCGTCGGCGCGCAGCCGCTCGGCGGCCTCGTGCAGCCGGCGGCGCTGGATCAGCCACTTCGGCGACAGCCCGATCCGGCGAGCGGTCAGCCGCTGCAGGCTGCGCTCCGAGATGGCGAACTTCGCACAGACCTGGCCGACGCGCTGCACCCCCGGGTCGCCCTCGACGTACTCCACGATCGCGTTGACCAGCAGTCCCTCCTGGTCGACGGGGAACAGCTCGCCCAGCGCCTCCTCCATCGCCGCGACGCCGGCTCGCCGCCGGTCCGGATCGTGGGGGTCGTCGCCGACCGCCGTGCGGACCCGCTGCACCAGATCGGGATCGGGCGAGCCGACAGCGGTGTCGGTGAGGCGCTCGACCGGACCGCCCACGAGCGCGAACCCGGCCGCCGGCTGGAGCATGGTGCCGAGCGCCCAGCCGGTGCCGCTCAGCTCGCGCGTGGACAG
>JBAWHI010000058.1:0-7186 GCA_049593675.1 Nocardioides sp. | reverse complement strand
AATCGGGACCTGGAACCTGGCGGGGCGCTGGAGCGACGACCACCTGGCCTCCCTAACAACCCTTCGTTGCGACGCCCTCCTCCTGACGGAGGTCTCGGATCGGGTCGAAATGCCCGGCATGGTTGGGCACGTATCCAATCTTCAGATGGCGCGTCGACGCCACTGGGCGGGCATCTGGTCGCCGTACCCGATGACACCTCTCCCCGATCCGCACGGGGCGTCCGCGATGGTGGAGATCCTGGGCTACCGGTTCTGCTCTTCGATCCTGCCGTGGAGATCCTGCGGGTCACGTGAGCCGTGGGTGGGGTCCAACACTGCAGAACGCACCATCGACGCCGTCGACGCGATCCGGAAAGCGGCGCCCGACATCTGGGGTGGCGACTGGAACCACGCCCTGGAAGGTCCCGAGTACGCCGACTCGAAGGCGGGGCGCGACCACCTTCTGAAGTCGCTCGCCGAGCTCGGCCTGATCGCTGCGACGGCCGATGCGCCGCATCAGATCGAGGGGCTACTGTCGATCGATCACATCGCGGTTCCTGCGACGTGGAGCAGGCACGTCGAGCACCATTCGACGCTCCTCGCCGACGGTCGTCTTTCTGACCACGATGCGTACGTGGTCGAGGTCATCGGGGCATGATTCAGTCCGCACAGAGTCCACAAGAAGTTCATAAACGTCCGTTCCGGACAGTCACTCCGAATCAGCGTTTTCGCAGGTCAGGCGGCATTTTCCGCCACTTTTCACCGACGACAAATCACGCGAGAACCGGCCCCGGCCTACAGGCCAGCCCGTCCGCACCCCGGCCCCCGGTGGTCGAGCCTGTCGAGACCCCTGTTGTCCCGGAGGTCGAGCTCTCACTGCTGGTGGTCGAGCTTGTCGAGAACCCGCATCGAACCGCCGACAACGACCGTCGACAGTGGCTACTCTCCAGGTGTCCGCTGACGACAAGCAGGTGAAGTTACCTCGCCTGATCGTGCACTAGACCCGATGCCGCGAACAGTTCGTGCCAGGTCGCCTAGACTCCCCGCGCAGTGATCTTCGTACACGGGGAACGAATGACGACAGATGCAGGCCGATGGCGCCGGCGGATATGCCTGCTCATCGCCGGCGGCCTTGGTGTGGCCGCCGCCCTCGTGGGCGTGCGGATCGGTCAACTTGAGGCAGATCGAGATGGCGACGGCATTCCCGACTGCCGTGAAGAGGCCGGGATCCACCTGAGCGGTGCGTCTGCCGTCACGAGACTGGATCCGAGCGATGCCGACACGGACAGCGACGGCGTCCCCGACGGCAGCGAGATCGACCTTCGACCACCACCGACTGGCTTCAAGGACCAGGTGAGCGACTTCTGGTCATGTCAGTCACTCACCTATGTCGCCTGGTCTGACCCGTCGGCCATCGACGCAGATCACGACGGCCTCGACGACGCCGTGGAGCTCAGCGAAGGCACTGATCCATTCGTAGCCGACGCCGATCGCGACGAACTGGATGACGCCCAAGAGCGTGAATTGGGCTCTGACCCGTCCGTAGCTGACACCGACCGTGATGGCGATCTCGACGGCGCGGAAGCCGCCGATGGCTTCTCGTCGATCATCTTCGACGAACCGATCGATGAGGAGGAATGGTACGCCGAGTACGCGAGGGGCATCGGACTCGGCGAACTCGATGACATCGACTCGGTGCCGCAGTTGCTGGGAGCCCTCAGCGGGGGCCTCAGTGGATCGGTCCCCGTCGTTGGCTGGGTCGTGAGCACCCTCGGTGACATCCGCGATGTCATCGCTGGGTTCCTCGATGGGAATTGGTCGACGGTGTTGACCTCGACCGCAGGTGTTCTCCCGTTTGCTGGGGACTCCGCGAAGGCAGCGAAGCAGATCACCAAGTTCGTAGAGAAGAATCCCGAGCAAGTTCGAAGACTGGTTCAAGGCATTCTCTCGCTCGAGAAGGTTCCAGAGCCAGCACGAATGACGCTCTTGCGTGCCGCCGACCCCGACGGAGTCGACGGCCTCCGCGAATGGAACGTAAGCGACGAGGTGATCGAGAAGTTCGCCAAGCGCGGCACCGCCCTGGCGTCCTTGGTGGCAGCAGCGGCAACGACGTCAGAGCTCATCCAGATGATTCCCAGCACCAACTCCGACGACGACGGCTTCGCGAGGTCTACGGCAGACGCTGAGGCCGCGCTTCGCCAGTACGTTACCGAGGTCGCCGAGCCCGATGCCGTGACAGATGGCCCGGTCTACATCGACGGACTCCCGGTGCCGGCGTATGTGGGAGGTCGACTGATCGACGCGTGCACCGACTGCGGCGGCGATCCCGAGCCCGGCAGGTCCACCCTGCGAATCGCCAAGTTGGGATCGCTCCATTACTCAGCGGCGGTACAGAGCCAGGTAGACAAAGATGCCTACCTGCGGACCCAGGGCTTCGATCTCGAGTGGCACTTCTTCGCTGGCCCGGCAGGCTGGGCTGTCGACCGAGCCGTCCTGGACGCCCTGAGCGAATCTGACATCCCCTTCTTCTTACATAGCCCCGTCTGACACCGGCAGCGCGCCATCTGCCACCCGCTGCCGAACCGTGCACACCGCACACGCGGCACGGTGCCAAGCCAACGACGGCGGACCTGGAGTCGTTGAGGGTCAGCCGAGGATGCCGCTGCGGATCGCGGATCGCGCCCTCCGGACCACTCAGATCATCGTCCGACCGTCCCCAGCGTCTTCACGTCAGATCCCCAGCCGAGCCGCGACCTGATCGCCGCCGACCTGACGCACGACGTCCGGGTCGCCGACGACGACAAGCATGTCGGTCGCCCGTGACATCCCGACGTACAGCCGCTCCCGGGCACGATCACGCTCGCCGGTCTCGTTGAGGCAGAGCACGACCGCGCGTCGTTCCAGCCCCTTGCTGCCCAGCACGTGGCCGTAGAAGACATCCTCGCCGTCCCAGAAGCTGCGCCAGTAGCCGACCTGGCCGAGCCGGTCGGTCTGCGCCTGCTGCTCGGGGTGCCGGTGGCCGGTGGTGAGCAGGCAGATGTTCTCCGGGTTCCAGCCGGCGTCGATGAGGGCATCGACCTGGTCGTCGGCGACCCCGAGCGCGTCACCTGGAGAGGCGGGCACGAACCTCACCTCCGGGCCGTCGCCGCCGCGGGCGTACATCCGGCTCGGCGCCAGCGGGCCGAAGCAGTCGTGGATCTGCCTGGTGTTGCGCAGGTTGTGATCCAGCACCAGCGGCACCAGCTGAACGGGTGGCCTCCCGAAGCGGGCGAAGATCCGCTGGTTCTCGTCCGAGAAGACGTAGAGCCCACCGTCCACCTCGTCGCGCAGGCTCTTCAGGACCGGCCGCCACCACGAGTCGGCGAAGTCCTGGGCCTCGTCGACCACGACCGCGTCGTACTTGTTGTTGTCGGTCAGCTCCTCGGCGAGGTCGCCCATCAGGTCGGGCAGCGTCTCCTCCCAGAACACGCTGTCCTGGCGGTCTCCCTCGGGGGCTCCCCACTGCTTGCCGAACTCGTGGAACGTGCCGACGAACGCCGGTCGGTGGTTGCGTGGCCAGTCGGCGACCTGGCGCTTGAGGTACTCCGCCAGACCGATCGAGTAGCACAGCAGCGCCACCCGCTGGGCCCTGCGCTCACCCGGCTGTCCACGGGTCAGTTCCTTGGCCTGCTGGAGGGCGAGCACCGTCTTGCCGCTCCCCGCTCCCCCACGGACCTCGACGCGGTGCAGCAGCCGGGTCACCTTCAAGAGCGTGGCCTGCTCCTGGGTGAGCCGGTCCGCCTCAGCGGCGCGATCCTCGGAGTCGGCGTTGACGTCGTACGACGTGCGCAGCCTGCCGGCCAGGATGTCCGCGATGAGGTCGACCTCGTCGTACGTCGGGGCGAGCTTGCCCTGCCACGAACGCTTGGCGTTCGTGACCAGCCGCTCGACGAGGTCGGCCTGGTCACCGCGGTCGTGCAGCGACCAGCGCGGGCAGTCGGGCGCCTCGGCGTCCTCGGCGAAGCGCGCGTACGGCGTCACCACCGCATGCCCCCACGCGACGTGGTTGCGCCGCTGCCAGCGCGGATCGCGGCCCACGTAGCCCCGCACGGCGTACTTGGTCGTCCGCACCTGCGTCACCGGGTCGATCCGGACGTCCTTGCCACGGCGCGTCTGCCACCAGCCGTCGTCGTGCCAGACGCTGCCGCCCTTGATCTCGAGCACCAGGATGCCGACATCGGGCATCAGCACGATCAGGTCGGCCTCGTGGTCCTTGTCCTCGTCGGTCAGTCGCACGTTCGCGAGCAGCACGTCGTCGGGGCCGAGTCCGTCCGTCAGGCGCTGCCACACCTCGTGCTCCGACGTCGTCTGGAAGGTCGGAGCCTCCGGGATCAGCCGCACCATGGCGGCACCCTGCCACGGGATCCCGGTCCACAGGGCCGGCTTGCGTGAGAAGCGTGCGCTGGTCTGATCGAGATGACCGGCTGCCAGGTCGGGCTGCGTCCCGCTGCGCCGCCGACGAGCAGATGCGGAACCCCGGAGTAGCGTCGCGACGACACCTCACGAAGGAGCCCCATGACCGAGCGCGACACCCCTCCCCTGGTCGACGTCGTGGTGGAGATCCCACGCGGCAGCCGCAACAAGTACGAGGAGGCCGACGACGGCACGATCTGGTTCGACCGCCGCCTCGGCGGGCCTGCCGGCTTCCCGGGTGACTACGGCTACGTGGTGGGGGTGGACGGCGAGGACGGTGACGCGCTCGACGCGCTCGTGCTACTCGAGGAGGCGACGTTCCCCGGCATCCACATCCGCTGCCGGGTGATCGGCTCCTACCTCCTCGTCGTGGGCGACATCGAGGAGACGAAGCTGATCTGCGTGCCCGAGCACGACCACCACCAAGACCACCTACGCGACCTCGACGACCTGCCCGTGAACTTCCTCGACGAGCTGGACGCCTTCTTCGAGGCCTACCGGATGCTCGAGGACAAGGGCGTCGACGTGCGTGCTCGCCGCAACCTGGCCGAGACCCGCACCCTGCTCCCCCACGGTTGACGGCCGAACCGCCGGGACGAGCTCGGCCGCTCCGCTGTCGTCAGACGGTCGCGCTCAGGCCGACACGGCGATCGCGGCACACCGTCGACGGGACCCACGCCTCAGGAGGATCAGCGTCCCGAGGGCGGCGTTGACGAGGAAGTAGTAGATCGGATACATCACCAACGGCGCCGAGAGCGAGCCCACCGAGCCGGCCGTCGCGGCGCCGCCGACGGCGGCGAGCACGAAGAGGCTCAGGGTCTCCGAGCTCGGGTCGCGCCAGGTCTTCGGCACCATCAACACGGCGCCGATCAGGTCTGCCACGATCACGCACGCCGTCGCGACGACGGGTGTGTCCACCGCCTGCCACCCCGCGACGCCCAACCCGGCGAGAGCGAGCAGGGCGACCTCGGCCCGCGAGAGTCCGCCGCTGCCGACCCGGACCGAGAGTCCGAGGATCACGCAGGTCCCTGCCGCCTGGGTGGCGAGTGGAAGCAGGCTCCAGCGCGCGCCGTCGGCACGCTGGGACTCCAGGGAGACCACTCCGAGCACGCTCCAGATGAGCCAGGTCCCCCGGTGCGGCACCGTCGTGCGCCGCACCGCGTCGTAGGCGTACGGAAGCGTGTTCCCCGCGCCCACGGCCACCGCTACCACTGCGAGCACCGGAGCCAGCTCGGTCACGGCTGCCGCGTCTCGGGGCGGCGCGCCCAGACCCACCAGGCATCGTGGATCTGCGCGCGCGGCATGCTTCTCAGGAGGGTGGTGCACGGCCGGGTGATACCGGGTCACACGTGTCGGCCCGTCCCCTGCCGCCCGCGCCCGGGCTCACGATGGTGGCAGAGCCACCCGTCACGGATGCCGGTAGCTGCGACGGGCGACCTGGAGCGCGGCGACATAGCCCTCGCGGGAGTAGTCCTCGATGTCGACCGGCCAGGGCACGGCCAGCTTGCCTCGCACGGCGTCCACGGAGGAGAAGCCGTGCTCATCACCCCACGCCGACAGGTCGTCGAGGAGGCCAGCCGCGCGCTCAGGCCCATGGCGCAGGAAGACCGAGGCGCACTCGACGACATCTGCTCCCGCGAGCAGGTAGGCGGCGAGGTCGTCGGCGGTCTCAACACCGCCGGTGCCGGCCAGAGAGATCGTCAGATAGTCACGCAGCAGCGCGATCCAGGTCTGCGGCAGGCGGGCATCGGAGGAGTGGGAGAGCCCGATCACCGGACTCACGGCGATGGCCTGCACGTCGACGTGTGGTTGCAGGAACCGGTTGAACAGCACCAGCCCGTCGGCGCCGACCTCGGCAAGGCGCATCGCGAACTGCCCGAACGACGAGAAGTACGGCGTCAGCTTGACCGTGACAGGCACGTCGAGCTCCTGCTTGATGGCGTGCACGACGTCCATGCAACGCGCCTCGACATCGTGCGAGGACTCCTGGACCGCTTCGGGCACCGTGTAGAAGTTGCACTCGACCGCGGCAGCGCCGGCATCCTGCATCCTTCGGGCGAAGGACGTCCAGCTGCCGCGGGAGGTGCCGTTGATGCTGGCGATCACCGGGACGTCGACCGACCGGACGCACTCCTCGATCAGATCGAGGTAGCGATCGGGCGCACCCGGGCCGGAGGGGTTGTCGAAGACGTGCGGCGCATCCGGGTCGGGCGTGGGGTGCTCGATCTGCTCCTCGAACAAGGAGTGCAGCACCACGGCTGACACGCCGGCGTCGACCAGCTCGATGACCCGGTCCGCCGACTGGGTCAGCGGCGAGGCCGACGCGACGAGAGGGCCGCGCAGCGGCAGCCCGAGGTAGGTGGTGTCGAGATCCATGTCCAGCCCTCCCTGCCCCGAGCATAGTCACGATCCGGCGGCGCGGAACGGACTCGGTGTCACGTCATCGGTCGTCCCCGGCCGGTGGACGCACCGACTGCGGCAAGCCCGTCCGCGTCACCACCGAGCCGCCCGACCCTGGTATGAATTCCCCATGAGTCGACCGGAGGTCACGGCGTGATCCCCGGCGCAGAGCTCCTGACGACCTACGAACGGTCCTGGTGGCGCAGCGACATCCTCGCCGGCCTCACCCTGTGGGCGATGCTGGTGCCGCAGTCCCTCGGCTTCGCCGTCCTGGCGGGTCTCCCGCCGGTCGCCGGGCTGTACGCCGCGTGCGGATCGATGCTGCTCTACTGGGTCTGGGGCACGTCGCGCTACC
>JBAWHI010000057.1:0-7004 GCA_049593675.1 Nocardioides sp. | reverse complement strand
CCACGAGGCCGGGCAGAGCAACGGCAGTGCGTGAGCGTACGGGGATCCTCATCACTGGTCCCATGCTGCCAAACGGCGCGCCCCGATCCGCGGACCGCGACGTGCCGGGCGCGTCAGCGCGATCAGCTACCTGCGCGGGCCTCCTGGTCCACGTCGAGCAGCTCGCGGGCGTGCGCGAGCGCGGTGTCGGAGTCGGCGAGGCCGGCGAGCATCCGGGAGAGCTCGCGCTCGCGCTGCCCGTCGTCGAGGACGCTCAGCCCGGAGCTCGTGACGGTCCCGTCGGAGGACTTCTCGACGACGACGTGGCGGTCGGCGTAGGCCGCCACCTGGGGCAGGTGGGTGACCACCAGCACCTGCGCGTCCCGGGCGAGCTGGGCCAGCCGGCGACCGACCTCCACGGCTGCGGCACCTCCGACGCCGGCGTCGACCTCGTCGAAGACGAAGGTGGGGACCGGGCTGGTCCCGGCGAGCGCGACCTCGAGGGCGAGCATCACCCGGGACAGCTCGCCTCCGGAGGCACCCTTGGCCAGCTGTCGCGGCTCGGAGCCGGTGTTGGCGGCGAGCATCAGCTCCACCTCGTCGACGCCGGAGGAGGTGTGGCGAAGCCAGCGACCGTCGACGAGCAGCGGCCCGTGGGCGCCGGCCCCGGGAGGCGCCGCCTCGACCTGCCGCACCTCGACGGTGAGCCGGGCGTGAGGCATCGCGAGCAGCGTCAGCTCGGCGGTGACCTCCTCCCCCAGCCGCCCCGCGGCCTCGGAGCGGGCGGCCGACAGCGCGGACGCAGCGGCGCCCAGGTCGCGGCGCAGCTCCTGCTGCTCGCGCCGCAGCTCGTCGATGCGCTCGTCGGTGTGGTCGAGGTCCAGCAACCGGGGCGCCGCGCGCTCGGCCCAGGCGAGGACCTCGTCGATGGAGTCGCCGTACTTGCGGGTCAACGCGGTCAGCGCCGCCCGCCGCTCCGAGATCGACGCGAGCCGCGCCGGATCGGTGTCGATCCGCGAGGCGTACGACGCGACGTCGGCCGCCAGGTCGGAGAGCAGGTAGGTGAGCTCGGCGAGCCGGTCGGCCAGCTCGCCGGCCTCGGCGTCGTGCTCGCGGACGCCGTCCAGCTGGCCTCGCGCCGCCGAGGTGGCGGCGAGCGCATCCGGGTCGCCCTGCTCGCTCGACAGCGCCTCACGGGCCTGCTCCGCGGCGTTGCGGAGGGTGTCGGCGAAGCCGAGGCGCGACTCCTCGGCCGCCAAGGAGGCGTCCTCACCGGGCTCGGGTGTCAGGGCCTCGATCTCGCTGAGACCGAACCGCAGGAGGTCGGCCTCCTGAGCGCGCTCTCGTGCCGTGGCGACGACTTCGTCGAGCTCGCGCTCGACCTCCTCCAGCCGGCGGTGCAGCTCGGCGTAGGTCGTCAGCAGGCCCGCCAGCGCCGGGCCGCCGAAGCGGTCCAGCGCCTCACGCTGGGCACGCGCGCGCAGGAGCCGGTGCTGGTCGGACTGGCCATGGACGGCGACGAGCGGCTCGGCGAGCTCGGCGAGCGCCGAGACCGGCACCGACGCCCCACCGACGAAGGCGCGCGAGCGGCCCTCCTTGGAGATGTTGCGGGCCAGCACCACCCGGTCGTCCTCGACCTCGCCGCCGGCGTCCTCGACCGCGGTCGCGAAGCCCGTAAGGCCACCGACGCGGACGACCCCCTCGACCCGGGCGCTCCTCGCGCCGGTGCGCACCGCCCCGCTGTCGGCGCGACCGCCGAGGAGCAGCCCGAGCGCCGTCACGATCATGGTCTTGCCGGCGCCGGTCTCACCGGTGATGACCGTCAGGCCCGGACCGAGCTCGAGCGTCGAGGCCTCGATCACGCCGAGCGAGCCGATCCGGATCTCCTCAAGCATCCGGATCCCCCGCGGCGCCCTCCGCGAGTCGCCGACGCCGCTCGGCGGAGCCTCGCCACCCGCCGACCGGCAGACCGAACTTCGCGACGAGTCGGTCGGTGAACGGGGCCTCGTGCAGGCGGACGAGGCGGACCGGGGTCTCGCCGCGACGCACCTCGATCCGTGCCCCGGGTGGCAGGTCCACGGTCCGGCGGCCATCGCACCACAGGACGCCGGCCCCCTCGGTGCGGGCCAGGACCTCGACCGCCAGCACCGAGGTCGGTGCCACGACCATGGGACGCGCGAACAGCGCGTGCGCACTGATGGGCACCATCAGCAGCGCCTCGACGCCGGGCCAGACCACCGGGCCACCGGCACTGAAGTTGTAGGCCGTCGACCCGGTCGGGGTCGCACAGACCACGCCGTCGCACCCCCACCGGGACAGCGGGCGACCGTCGACCTCGACCACCACCTCGAGCATCCGCTGCCGGGCGGCCTTCTCGACGCTCGCCTCGTTGAGCGCCCAGGTCCGGGTCACGACCACACCGTCGCGCTGGACGGTGACGTCCAGTGTCAACCGATCCTCGATCGTGTAGCGACGCGCCACGATCGCCTCGATCGTCGACTCGAGGTCGTCGTACTCCGCCTCCGCGAGGAAGCCGACGTGCCCGAGGTTGACCCCCAGCACCGGCGTGCCCGAGTCGCGGGTCAGCTCGGCGGCTCGCAGGATGGTGCCGTCGCCACCGACCACCACCACGAGCTCGCACCCGGCACCGGCCGCGTCGTCGCCGACGACCTCGACCACGCCCTCGCTCGGCTCGAGCCCGAGGTCCTCGGCCTCGCCGGAGAGCAGCCGCACGGTCATCGCGTGGGCGGTCAGCGCCTTCGCGAAGGCGCGCGCGACCTCCCGGGCGTCGTTGCGTCCGGTGTGGGCGATCAACAGGGCTCGGCGGGCCACCGTGGTGTCGGTGCTCGTCACGTGTCCACCCTCTCACCCGCCGCCCCCGGCGGCGCCGCGGCGCGCACCACCCGGTGGATCGCCTCCTCATCCAGCTGCGCCGGCCCGCGCCGGAGCCACACGAAGAACTCCACGTTGCCCGACGGTCCCGGCAGGGGGCTGGTGGCGACCATGCGGGCGCCCCACCCGCGTCGCTCGGCGGCAGCCGCGATCTTCGCCACCGCCTCGGCGCGCAGGGCCGGGTCGCGGACCACCCCTCCCTTGCCGACGCGATCCTTGCCGACCTCGAACTGTGGCTTGACCATCAGCGCCAGGTCACCGTCGGCGGCGGTCACGCCGAGGAGGGCGTCGAGCACCAGCTCGAGCGAGATGAAGGACAGGTCGCCGACGACGAGGTCGACAGGTCCGTCGGTCACCTCCGTGGTCAGGTCTCTCACGTTGACCCGGTCCCTGACCAGCACGCGGTCGTCGGACTGGAGCTTCCACGCCAGCTGCCCGTAGCCGACGTCGACCGCCACGACCTGCGCGGCACCGTGGCGCAGCAGGACGTCGGTGAAGCCGCCGGTCGAAGCACCCGCGTCCAGGCAGCGCCGGCCCGGCACGACGAGGCCGGCGGGCTCGAATGCCGCCAACGCGCCGGCGAGCTTGTGCCCGCCCCGCGAGACGTACTCGGGACGCTCCGGGTCGAGCGCGACGACCAGGGCCACGTCGGTCGTCACACCGGTGGCCGGCTTGGTGGCCACCGCGCCGGACACGGTCACCCGGCGCTGGGCGATCAGCTCGCTGGCATGGTCCCGAGACCGGGCCAGGCCGCGGCGGACCAGCTCGGCATCCAGGCGCAAGCGTCGTGGCGGCACGTCAGGAGACGTCGTCCGTCGGTTCGTCGCCCGGGGCGTCGAGGGCCCGGCGCAGTCGATCGTGGGCGGCCTCGAAGACGGCCACGTGCTCCTCGATCGGGCGCTCCTCTAGCGCCTCGACCGCGAGGATCACCTCATCGACCCCGGTCACCCCGGTGCGCACCCGCTCCGGCTCCGGCGGGGTCGACGCGAAGTCTCCGGGGTCTCCGGGGCCGTCGGGGTCTCCGGAGTCCGCCGGGGTCGGGAAGCCGGGATCCTCGCTCATGTCCCCGAGGCTATCGCGCGGGCTCCTCCACATCGGACAGGAGCACAGCGGTACCGGTCTCGTCGAGGTGGTCCCAGGCTGTCGCCGTGACCGCTCGCCACCAGTCTCCGGGGGCACCGTCGCCGTCGACGCTGAGCCGCCCGCCGGGGGCGCGGGCCAGCCAGCCGCCCAGGGCGAACCCCTCCGGACCGCGCTCGGGCGAACCGTGCTCCTCGCCCAGGCCGGCCAGGTCGGGCGCGACGAAGGTCGGGCGCTCTCGTGGATCGGCTGCGACCAGCTCGGCGAGGCCGGTGACCCCGGTCATCACCAGGAGCGAGTCGATGCCGGCGCGGCGGGCGCCTTTGATGTCGGTGTCGAGCCGGTCGCCGACCATCAACGGACGACGCCCGCCGACCCGGCGGACGGTCTCGTCGAGCAGCGGGCGCTCCGGCTTGCCGGCCACGATCGGGTCCACCCCACTGAACCGCCGCAGCATGTCGACCTGGACACCGTGACCCGGGGCGACGCCGAACTCCGCCGGGAAGGTGGCATCGGTGTTGCTCGCCACCCAGGGCAGCCCGTCTCGGATCCGGACGGCGGCTCGCATGATCTCCGCCCAGCGCACCTCAGGCCCGTAGCCGGTGGTGACCGCCACCGCCTCGTCGTCTGCACCCACCGGGACCAGGCCCTCGGCCTCGAGGGCCTGCAGGAGCCCCTCCGCGCCCAGGCACACGACGCGGGCACCGGCTCCGAAGCGCTCCCCGACCACCCGGGCCGCGGCCTGGGCGGAGGTGACGACGTCCTCCACGTCGGCCTCGACCCCGAGCTCTCGCAGCTGCGCCGCCACGCGTTGCGGGGGCCGCGAGGCATTGTTGGTGATGAAGGCCAACCGCTGCCCGGCGGCACGCGCCTGCGCGAGATGCTCCGGCGCACCAGGGACGGCGCGACCGCCGACGTAGACGACCCCGTCCAGGTCCAGCATCGCCAGGTCGTAGGCGCGGTTCAGCGCTTGGGCCGATGATCCGAGCACGCGTACCTCCTCGGGGTCCGGACGTGCTGGCACCCTACGATGCTTCGATGGATGCCGGCTCCTTCGCCCTCCCGACCCGGGTGGCGCGACCCCTGCGGCTACTGCCCTTTCGCGGGCTGTCGTTGGCGCCGGGCCGCATCGGGGCGCCGTCGTCGGTCCGGGCCTTCACCCGCCCCTACCGCGACGTCACCGACCGCCTGGAGCGCTGGGAGCGCAAGGGCCAGCTCAGCCATGACGACCGGCCGGCGATCTACCTGCACGAGTACACGACCGGCGGCGTCGTCGTCCGTGGACTGGTCGGAGCCTTGGACCTCTCGCGGCAGACGAGCCGCCCCGAGGACGTCGCGGTCTTCCCGCACGAAGGCATCCACCCCGCACAGGTCGACGTCCTCGCGTCCCGGATGACGCAGATGCAGGTCCACCCCGCCCCGATCCTCCTGGTGCACCGCGGATCGCCGAGCGTCCGCGCCCTGATGGACGAGATCCAGCGCCGCCCGCAGGTGCGTGACTTCACCGACCGCGGGCAACAGGTGCACCGGGTCTGGGCGATCTCCGACCCCGACGAGGTCGGTCTCCTCGATCGCGCCTTCACCTCGACCCGCGCGCTGATCGCGGACGGTCACCACCGCTATGCCGCCTATCTCCGCATGCAGCACGACGACCCCCGCCCGGCCACGGCCGCGGGCCTGGCCATGCTGGTGGACCAGGACGACACCCC
Source organism: Nocardioides sp. (assembly GCA_049593675.1). Classification (GTDB taxonomy): domain Bacteria; phylum Actinomycetota; class Actinomycetes; order Propionibacteriales; family Nocardioidaceae; genus Nocardioides. The sequence goes on along the minus strand of JBAWHI010000057.1, from coordinate 1,344 downwards.
CTTGCACCTCGGCCCGATCCATCGGTCCCTCGCGGGCATCGACCTCGACGTGCTCGAGCGCGCCGCCGCCACGATCGGCGTCCAGGTGACCGAGGCGACGAAGCGATCGGCCCTGGCCGGCCTCGGGCCGGACGTGCTGGCCGTCACCGACGGTCGCCGATGGCGGCGCGTCCAGCTCGGTCCCGCCGTCGACCTGACCGCGGTCGAGACCCTGCACGATCTCCTGCTCCCCGCGCTGCAGCCGCAGCCGGCGCAGATCGGCTACCACCACACGGTCGACGACGCCTTGAACGACGCCGACCGGCGGCGCGGGGTGGCGGTGCTGATGCCCGCTCCGGACTTCGGTCAGGTGCTCGCCACCGCTGCCGCGAACCGCCTGCTCCCCGAGAAGGCCACCTCGTTCCAGCCCAAGCCGAACGTGGGGGTGCTCATCCGCTCGCTGCACGACGGATGATCCGGCCCGTCCGCATCTCGACCTCCACGCGCGACGCGACCGCACCCCCGGCGCGGAAGAACCTGCGGTGCAACGAGCCCTTGACCTCGACGACGTCCCCAGCCGCCCAGCTGGCGGCCGAGCGTCGTGCCCTCGCCGTCCACGCGGCACACTCCAGCGCGTCGACCGACTGCCGCGAGCGGGTCGACCGGCCGCTGCGCGCGACGACCACCCGGAACGTCCACACCGTGTCCCCGCTGGGAAGAACGCGCTCCTGCGGATCCTGCGAGACCCGCCCTACCAGCCGGACCTCGTTGCCCATGGCGTCGTCCGGTTCCTGCTTCGTCACCCTCGTCGTCTTCGGTGCGGCCATCGCACATCACCTCCGACGACCACCCTCGCCCACCGTGGCGACCGGGCAGGTCCGTCGCCGGCTGGGCTGTGGACGGGAGGCACACGGCGTGTCGCTGTGAACCGCGACCGGGCCGTAAATGACAGCAGGGCCACCCGCGAACGGGTGGCCCTGCTCAAAAGAATGTCCGGCGGCGTCCTACTCTCCCACAACCTCTCGGTTGCAGTACCATCGGCGCTGAGAGGCTTAACTTCCGGGTTCGGGATGGGACCGGGTATTTCCCTCTCGCTAAGGCCGCCGTAACTCTTGCCGGCCAGCTCTCCCTCGCCGAAGCGAAGGGTGAGGGCCGAAGTCATGGCGATATTCAATTCGCATTGAACTTCATGTGTGGACGCGAGCACAGTGTCTGTGCATACAAGGCAGGTTGTTGTCTTGGTTGAGGGTTTGTGGGACAAGCCCTCGGTCTATTAGTACCAGTCGGCTGGGCATCACTGCTGTACACCTCTGGCCTATCAACCCAGTGTTCTGCTGGGGACCTTACCTACTTGTGTAGTGGGAA